>CAZURY010000141.1:0-5640 GCA_964623145.1 uncultured Desulfobulbus sp.
CTTCGAAGTCTTCGCTTATCTGTTGTGGCTGTGACGATAAAAAATCCTGGTCCAGCCATGCTGGTTTATTATTTTTTCGGCTGGTAACGATTTTAAGCAAAGTCAGGTTGAGTATTATTTTTTTAGTGGCGGCAGATATATGTCAAAGCGCACGGTTTTGCCGGCAAGGGTGTAAGAGGGGGGCTGGTTGTCCAGGTGTGGTCCATGCAGGGGGCGTTTGACCACCACTCTCCCGGTTGCCGTCTTGATTGCTGCGCCGAGTAACCCATCCAGGACATTATCTTCTCCTGCAATCTTTCGGATTACCTGCAACTGCTTTTTAACCTTTGCAGATTTTTTCTGCTCCGGAAACAGGGGGTCAAGATAGACGATTTCCACCTGTTGCCGTCTATCCAGAAAACAGCGGGCATCGCCGCAGGTTAGAGAGATACGGGAACAGATGTCCTTGGTTTTACCGCTTTCTTCCGCCCTCAACAGACCGTCTTCAAGCAGAGCTGCCAGGAAAGGATTTCGTTCAAAGACCTGAACCCGAAAACCTGCTGCTGCCAGTAAAAAACTATCCCTTCCCAGACCACCGGTAGCATCAACAATCCTGCTCGTTAGATCCGGTTTTCTCCCCATGGCCTTTATGAGTTGCTCCTGCCGCACCACAGCTATTCGTCGTTGCCATTTCCTGGTAGTAAAATCGACCCGGACCACCATTTGTGCTCCCCGGGCATTGGTTGTCAACAAAGCAAGGCCATTACTGGCAAACATGAGCACTGAACCGGGTACGGGAATCCGGTGCACCCGTTGTAATCCGAGCCGGGTAGCCAGAGCCTGACTTTGCCGGGACCATAGCTGGTCGCTTTCATAAATACCGCACACCTGGTGCTTTTGTCTTGATGAAACAGGTTTCTTTTCTTGATTCATAATTTCGTTTGTTCATTGCCTTTTTATTACCGGCAATGTAATCTCTTTTTGCAAGTAAAGTAACTTTTTAACAGCTGGTGACATATGGCGCTGTTCTTGTTTTCCCGGAAACGTCCAGGCTTAACGATTTTATTAGTAGGGTATGAATGAAATAAAGACTCGTGTAGTAGCGATAATTCCCGCTCGTTACCATTCAAACAGGTTTGAGGGCAAGCCGCTTGCCCTCATCAACGGGAAGCCGATGATCCAGCATGTTGTTGAGCGGGCCCTGCAGGTAGAATTGCTCAGCCGTGTTGTTGTTGCAACCGATGACAACCGCATTGCCGATGCAGTTCAACGATTTGGCGGTGAGGTGGTTATGACCGGAAGCGATCATGCTTCCGGAACGGATCGGCTGGCAGAAGCGGCCGAACTCCTCGGTATTGATGAACAGGATGTGGTGGTTAATATTCAAGGCGATCAACCGCTCTTTGCCCCTGAAGTGGTCAGTCAGGTCGCAAAACCGCTTCTTGAAGATCCGGCCCTGCCCATGGCCACTCTTATCTATAAAATTGTTCGTCCTGAAGAAATCATCGATCCAAACCATGTGAAAACCGTCTTTGATTGTCACGCTAATGCACTTTACTTCTCACGATCTCCCATTCCGTTTCAGCGTAATCCTGAGGAGCCTGAACAACCTACCTACTATAAACATTTAGGTTTTTACGCCTATCGGAAAGGGTTTCTTCTTACCTTTGTCGCCCTGCCGGAAGGCGAATGGGAACGTTTTGAAAAACTTGAACAGCTCCGCGCCCTGGAATACGGTTATTCAATTCGGGTGGTGGAAACGCTCCATGATTCCATAGAGGTTGACACCCCTGCTGATGCCAGGAGAGTGGAGGAATTTTTACGTGATCTTAACCCGGATATTTCATAAGCGGTCTGTTGTAGATAAGCGGAGACTTCGACTACCTTTTTGTGAAATATCCGGGTTAACAATACCGGATAACCGGCGTACGGCAAGCTCTGCTTTGTACCGGTACGCATTTGTAAACCAGTATATGGTCGGACCTGATCGGCCGGCTATAACGAACGATTCCCGGCTCTGTCTTGGACAGTTTTACTTTTCGGGATTACCAGCTAAAAGGAGTATATGATGGAAAAGAAAATAACAATTATCGGCGCCGGTAATGTGGGCGCCACTGCAGCCCATTGGGCGCTTATTCGTCAACTTGGTGATGTGGTTCTTCTTGATGTAATGGAAGGCATCCCCCAGGGTAAGGCGCTGGACCTCTGGCAGTCCGGCCCGTTGGACGGCTATCCCGGAACCATGCGGGGATCAAATGATTACGCCGACACAAAGGGTTCTGATGTTGTCATTATTTCGGCTGGTCTTGCCAGAAAGCCTGGAATGTCGAGGGATGATCTGCTTGCAAAAAATGTGGCCATAGTCAAATCCTGCGCCGAAGAGGCTGTCAAGTATTCTCCTGATTGTGTTATGATTGTTGTCACTAACCCCATTGATGCCATGGTGCATACGGCATTCAAAGTCAGCGGCCTGCCGAAAGAACGGATAATAGGCATGGCGGGAGTCCTTGACTCGGCAAGATATCGTACTTTTCTTGCCGATGCCCTGGGCGTTGCCGCCCGGGATGTGAATGCTCTTGTCATGGGGATACATGGCGATAATATGCTGCCCATGGTCAGGCTTGCCAACGTGGCCGGTGTCCCGATAACCGACCTGTTATCTGAAGAAAAAATAGCTGAAATAGTTAAGCGGACCCAGATGGGTGGTATTGAGATCGTCAATCACTTGAAAACCGGGTCCGCATTTTATACGCCGGGCCTGGCAGCCATTGAAATGGCTGAAGCGGTATTGACTGACAGTCATCGGGTTATGCCCTGTGCCGCCTATCTGGAAGGAGAGTTTGGCATTTCCGGTTATTTCCTCGGGGTTCCGGTCGTCCTCGGGAAAAATGGGGTGGAAAAAATCCTTGAATTTCAGTTAACAGAGGAAGAAAGGGCGGCGCTGTCTGATTCCGTGGAGGCGGTTTCCAGGCAAATGGCAGCGACCGGTTTGTAATTTTTTCAGGACCGCAGATGTTTCTGCGGTCCTGCCAACAGTATGGCTGGAACTATTTACCCTCAATCGAGCGTTTCACCACATCTGTACATGAAAATCGTTCAATTGAGGTTTACTTTACGTCCCGGTCGGCTAAGAAAATGACCTCCATCCTGTTGGGGTGGAGGTCGGAAATCAGGTAATTATCTGCCTATGTCATCTGTTCGGGGATTGCAACAAAGTGTGCAAGAGCTGATTGATCAGAGGGTGGCCCCGTTTGATTTTTTACCAAGGGGCAATCTTGCCGAGCGGCTCATTTCCCTGGTTTTAGATGGTGTGCCCTCTGACATACCACCTTCCCTGGCCTCTCCTTTTCTTTCCTGCATTCAACGATTGCAGGAAATGGATACCACTGAGACCAGGGTTGTGGTATTCGGTGGCGGCACCGGTCTTTCAAATATTATTGGCGGTGATTCGCGTCGTCGTGAGTGGCCGCAGAAACCATTTTCCGGTATAAAAAAATTATTTCCCGGCTGCCATTCCGTTGTCTGTATCACGGATGACGGCGGATCGACCGGAGAATTACTTAAAGACCTGCCCCTTATCGCCCTTGGCGACCTTCGCCATGTTCTTCTTTCATCTATCCAGCAGCAGCAGTTAACAGCTGCATTTGATCTGGATTTTGCTGCAGCCCATCGGCTGGCTGCATCCTTACACGCCCTGTTTAATTATCGTTTCATCAGTCGGCCTGAAAGTGAAAAGCGGCTTTTCCACGATACAGGTGCAGATCCCGGGGATATCCCCGAGCAGCTGCTTGACTATCTGCAAAAACTGATTGGCGCTCTTTTTACCGATTCCCGCCTGAATGCTACCCTTGACAGGCCACAATGCCTGGGTAATCTCCTTCTGGCTTCAGCAATTTACCAGCAGCTTGACCCTGCTTCCGGTTGTATCGAACTTGCTGCCGCCTATCAGGTTATACGAACTGCCACCATTCGCGGCCTGGCTGATATCTGTCAGGCCCTGGGTATGCACCCCCATGCAGTATTACCCTGCACAACAACCAATGCACAATTACAGGTACGATATACAAATGGCGTCCAGGTAACAGGAGAGCATAAGTCAAGTTATTGTCGTCGTCAATATCCGGTTGATCGGGTCATTGTTGAATTTTTCCGGCAGCCTTTTGTTCAGCCGGAAGTTATTGGACTTATCAACCAGGCTGATATCCTGGTTTTTGCACCAGGGAGTCTGTATACCTCGATTATTCCGATCATGCAGTCTCCCGGCGTTGCCGATGCGATCAGGGAAAATTCAAAAGCATTGAAACTTCTTGTGGCCAATATCTGGGTTCAAAAAGGGGAAACCGATGTTGCCAGGGATGCGCCTGACCGAAAATTTCATGTTTCAGACCTTATCCAGGCCTACCATAGAAACATTCCCGGAGGGGTCAACGAGCTCTTTTCCCATGTGCTCACCCTTGATCTCGCCGATATTCCCGGCTCCGTACTCCAGGGTTATGCCATTGAGGATAAGGCGCCCATTTATCTTGACCGAAAAAAGGTACGGGCCCTTGGCTTCGGCACCATTGCCGTTCCGGTATTTTCGAGGGACCTGCTCGGCCGGAGACGCGTGATCCAGCATGATCCAACGGCTCTGGCCATATCCGTACGCGTCCTCTATGGACTATGGTCAAGTGGTCTTTTAACGAGCAATTGCATGTCCGGCAATCTTCCTGCGGTTTCCACATGGGCCACCGATACCCACCCCGGGCACAGTCTTCCCTGTCTTCGGTATGACGAAATTGTTAGTCATTGTCGTTATTTAAGTGTTGAGCAGATTACACTGTCATCACGTTTTGATCAACGTCTCGAGGGAAAGGAGAGAAACTGGCTTATGTCCAGGGTGATTGAAATAATCTGGAATCATCCGGATATTCTCATCGAACATCTGCAGTATATACGCGGGGTCTGCATGGTAGACCCGGCCTGCTGGAAACGTTGTCAGCAGTGGGATAATGTTTTTTCATTTTACGACCCCCGTGATCTGCGAATAAAGATACGCAAAGACCAGACCATGGATTTAAAGCGCTTTGAAATGGCCTTTCTCGTTGCCCTTGGGCAATCGCTGCTCGGCAATTATGCCCGGGACAAACAACTTGATGCAATCACATCCACAGGAGAAGTTATTGGCCATAGATTTAACCTGCGGGTACGGGAAGTTGAACGGCTGGAGTGCTTCTTTGATTACCCGACTTTGAACACATATCTCGAACTGGCCCGCATGCGTGCATCAAAAAAGCAAAAAGGGCTCTATACACGTGTTATCAACAGCGAGGAAGGGTTTACACCTCCCGGTCTCCTTTTTGGCCTTGTTTATGCCTGGTACCTGGACAATCGTTTTGCCGCCAATATAGAATACAAGATGTCAATTATGAGAAACGAAATGGGTGATCTCATTCCTGAACAGGTTCGAATATTTGACCGCCGGCGGAAATTGATCGCCTTTTTCCGTGAGCATGTTTTTGGGCATCGCCTGAACGATGACCCCTGATATTTTGTCGATTATGCAGGGGAAAGACATGCGTGCTCCTGTAAACAGAACCTCTTGACTCCACGCGAAAAGAGACTTTTATTGCCGGACACAGAGGAAGGTATTGTTAAAACCTGCCTGTGAATGGTAGAATA
>CAZURY010000142.1:0-1086 GCA_964623145.1 uncultured Desulfobulbus sp.
GTTACAGGTCTGAGGTAATGAAAACGCATAGTTATTTGCCCTGTGAGGAGTTACTGAATGGTTAAGCACAATCCTGCAGGCAAATTGTGCAAGTTTGCGGGAGATCAGGCATAGCCTATGACATCGCCAAACACGGAAATATCGATACCGTAATTATAGGCCGCCATTTTCCACTTACTGTCATCAGCGGTGTGAAAGAGAATCTCTTTTCCGGCCGGGACGGTAAGCCAACCATTATCCATAAGCTCTGTTTCAAGCTGGCCCGGCCCCCAGCCGGCATAACCTAACAGGAACAAATAGTCATCGGGTCCCTGTCCACGTGCAATTTCTTCCAGCAAACGCATGTCCCGGGAAAGAAAAACATCGTCAGCTACATCAAGAGATGCATAACCGGCCTCTTCTGCAGCATACAGTATAAAACCTGAATCAGTGCCCACCGGCCCTCCGATATAGACCGAGGGCAAGGGGTCCTCAGGAACAGGAAGCCCGGCTCCGTGCAGGACATCAAGCAAGGTTATTTCCTGACTCGGGTTATTGACAACCAGTCCCATCGCCCCCTCATCATTGTGGGCACACAGGTAAATCACCTGTTCTTGAAATCTGGGATCAGGCATCTGCCGTGTGGATATAAGAAAATGTCCCTGTAAACTTTCCATAAGATATACGCCTCTTCCATGATTATGCGTTAACGCAGATTGCACAGTAACATCTTGAAATCATGCAGAGCAAAAACCCTATGCATTGATTCAAGTTCATTCCGCATCATATTAATAAAACATTATTAATTACGACAAAATACGATAGAGCCAAGTAATTGTCTGGTCACAACGGAATCCTAAAATGTACAATCTGAAAACTTACAACGAACATACAATCGATTCTCTTTTTCTCTATTCATTGTCGATTTTCCGTTACATATATTATAAGGTCAGCCATCCGAGAAGTCCACAGGCGAATCCCCATTTCATCCACTTAGAGGTTACCATGACAACAACCCCTTTACAAACACCATCGGCAAACTTGAAAAAAGCCATCTGCTGGCTTGGAGAAGTCGTACTGAAACACCCTGACAAACAGCGAGAAAAG
>CAZURY010000142.1:1186-5622 GCA_964623145.1 uncultured Desulfobulbus sp.
ATTTATGAAGAAATTTTTCCTGTCCACACCGGAAGCGTAACGGTCACCACTGTGCCCTGTCCTGGAACACTGTGTATCTGGATGGTTCCGCCATGTTCATTGACGACCTTCTGCGACAGGGCAAGACCGATGCCGGTCCCTCCCTTTTTAGTGGTAAAATACGGAAAAAACACCTGATTAATAATGTGTTCATCCATACCGGATCCGCTGTCCGTTACCGAGACAACAACACTGTTTTCCTCACAGTTATTCCATGCCCGCACAATGAGTTTTCCACCATCCGGCATTGCCTGGACACCGTTAAGCAGGATGTTGACAAACACCTGGTTGAGCCGGTCCTGATCAGCGGCAAGCGGCCGAAGATCATCAGGCGCTTCAAGAGTAAAACTGATACCATCACTGGCTGTATCAGCGGCAAGAAGCCTGATCTGACGTTCCAGAAGCAGGCGCAGATCGACCCTGGTAAGTTCAAGGGGCGCCGGCCTGGCAAAACTCAACAGCTCTGAAATAGTCCTGTTGATCCGTTCGACTTCCTGGATCAACAGTGTTGCTGTTTCATGTTCATTGCTCCCGGGCGAAAACTTTCTCTGCAAAAGCAGCGCAAGACCCTTAACCGAACTTAACGGGTTGCGCACCTCATGGGCCACACCTGCAGCCATCCGGCCGACAGCTGCCAGCCGTTCGGTTTCCCGCATTTCTTTTTCAAGATTTTTCAGGGCCGTCATATTGGAGATAAGCAGAACCTCTCCTTCGGGTTCCTGTTCCGATTCGGCAATGGTCAGATGATGACAACTAAGAACTATTTCCTCATCAATCATTGTAAGACGTACCTCGCAGCCACCTTGTTCTTCATCCTTTTTCTCACAGGGGGCCGAACTGGTAAAAAAATGTGCCAGTTCCGGGGGGAGGATATCGGCAGGCTTTTTATCGATTGCCTGATCCGCCGTAATATCAAGCAATTGGGCAATGGCATTATTCCAGGTTGTTATCTTTCCTTTGGTGTTGGTAGCAATGATACCAACCGGTAATTTGGAAATCAGTAAACCGGTAAAGGCCTGAATTTCATGGAGCGCTTTCCTCGACACCCGGTAGCCCTGGACAGCGGCCAGCGACAGCCAGCCGCCGATACCCACCAGCAGCATAGCCAGGGAGAGCATAACCACTTGAAAACGCAGCCTGCCCAGAGCCTTGTCATAACTTTTCATGTCCAGGGCAATTATCATGTAAAATTCATCAGGCCCCCCAAGGAGGCCGCCAAAAGCGAAAGGGATGGTAAAACGTTTATGGAGTTCCTGCAGAGACAATGGAATTCCAGGCAGGACCGGTTGAAAGGGAATATACGAGCGAATCACCTCCAGGAAACGTCCCTGCTCTTTATCCGGAATAACGGTGTACATAAAATGTCCATTCCGGGTTCTTTCAACAAGATCTTCGGGGAGTTGCAGGGGAAACTGTTTGCCGCACATCACGGGCCTGCTGTGGGCAAATATTTTACCCTTGCTGTTAATAACGGCGATGAAAGAAAGATCAGGATCATCGGAGAGATGGTTGATTATCCGCTGCACATGGTCATGCCAGGGGTCGGGCTTCCATATGCCGCGCTGCAGGTCGGATATGTAGGATGCCTTTGCTCCCGAGCGGATAAACCGATTGAGCGTTGCCGCCTTTTGCAGCATGGCATTGGTCATCAGCCGTTTTTCCCGACTGATATTGCTGACGGCAAAGGTAACGACTATCAACACCAACAGCCCGGTTGCCGCGGCAAGAAGCCATGGCGACACAAAGATAAATTTAGGGCGGGGCAGCCATTTCATTGGTTATAATGCATTGCTGGAGGAAAACGTAACTGCGAATTTCGAACTTCGAACCGCAGAATTTCGAACCATAGAAGTAGAGTACACCCTACATCATATTTTCCGGATCCACATCTATTGTCATACGAACTGATCGCGAACACAGGGAAGCCTTGTCAGCAAGCAAGAGCTCACAGAGCCGATGTACAGGAGCGGAAATAAACCCCTTGATCAGGACCTGATATCGATATCGGTCACGCAGCAGGGCAAGCGGCGCCGGCGCCGGACCAAGCACCTCCCCTTGCCTGGAGTTTAATCGGGCTCTACAAAAATCCGTGACCCGACCGGCGGCTTCAAGGACCTGGCCTTCCCGGGGCCCGGAAAATCTGATATTGACCAGGCGGGCAAAGGGAGGATAACAAAGGTTGCGCCTGGTGGCCAGTTCCTGTTCATAAAAACCTGTATAATCATGCTTTTTGGCAAAAGAAACCGCATAATGCCCGGGTTGGTGGGTTTGAATAATAACCCGGCCGGTTATCTCTCCCCTGCCCGCACGACCGGTCACCTGGGAAAGCAGGGAAAAGGTGCGCTCCGTTGCCTTATAATCCGGCATGTTCAAGCCGCTGTCGGCCCATACAACTCCAACCAGCGTCACATGGGGGAAGTGCAACCCTTTGGCAATCATCTGGGTGCCGATCAGGATATCGATATCTCTTGTGCGCACCTTGCCCAGCAGGGCAAGATATTCTTTTCTGCTGCCGGCGGTATCACTGTCCAGACGAGCTATTCTGGCCTGGGGCAGAATCTGGCTCACCTCATTTTCAATGCGCTCGGATCCAAGACCCAGAGGAATAATTTTTCCTGTCCGGCAACCCGGACAGAGAATATTGGTCGGCAGCGTATAACCGCAATAGTGACAAACCAACTGTCCGGCGCCACGATGCAGGGTCATGGAGACCCGGCAGTGACGACAACGGATCACATGGCCGCAGTCACGACATAACATAAACGAGGCATAGCCGCGCCGGTTGACAAAGAGCAGGCTTTGCTGACCCCAGGCTAGATTATCCTCAAGGGCATGGATCAGCTGATCGGAAAAGAAAAGATCTTGTCGGGATTTTTCTACGGTGTTCAGGTTAATGATTTCAACGTCGGGCATTTGCTGGTCAGCCACCCTTTTTTTCATGGTCAGCAGGGTATACCGCCCGGAGCGTGCATGGTAAAAACTGGTCAACGAAGGAGTCGCCGAACCGAGGAGAACCGGACAACTTGAGAATTTTGCCCGCAGCACGGCAAGGTCACGACCATTATAGCAGAGGCCACTGTCCTGTTTATAGGCGGGTTCATGTTCCTCGTCAACAATGATCAGGCCGATATCGTCCAAAGGCGCAAAAACAGCGGAACGGGCGCCAATAACCACCCGTACTTCGCCTTTTAGTATACGTTGCCATTCATCGAGTCGCTGCCCGGCGCTCAGGCCGCTATGCAGTACTGCCAGGGTGTCGCCGAAGCGGGAATAAAAATGGGCCTCAAGCTGCGAGGACAAAGCGATTTCCGGCACCAGAACCAATACCTTTTTCTTCAATTCAAGCGCTTTTTGGGTTGCCTGCAGATACACTTCGGTCTTGCCGCAGCCGGTCACGCCAAAGAGAAGAAAGCGGGCAAAATTACCGGCCTCAACTGCAGGCGCCAGTCTGGACAGCGCCTGTTGCTGCTCATGGGTCAGGTTCGCAGGGCGCTGCATGGGTAAAGGACGCTCTCCAAAGGGGTCACGATAGAGGCGGCGCTCTTCCTCAATAAAAATTTTCCTGCACAGGGGACGTTTCAGTATCCTGCCCGCATTTGTGTAGACACGGTTCAAATCCCTCCTGCTGACGAGTCGGCTGCCGCTCTGCAGGTATAAATCAAAAAATCTGGTCAGCAAAGTCTGTTCAGCTTTGCCGGGCGAGGGATCCAACCGATCTGCCAGGAAGGCGGACAGTTCCTGTGCGGTTGTGCAACCGCATTCTTTGAGCATGGCGTCAAGCTCAGGGACAAGCGAGATCACCTTTTCCATTTTTTGCCGGTTTCTTTCCCTGGCGAGCACCTGTTCGATGACCACCAGTCCCGCTTCCTCCCATTTTTTCAGTCGACGCTGCAGGGCAAGCTTTCGCCATAGCTTTGCTGTTTCCGCCTCCTTGAGCTTTCCGGTGGTCAGCAACTCCCGCATCCATGCACAATTACCGTATTTCGGATCACCGGCCAGGATGCTCTGCTCTTGCCTGCCTTTTTTGCTTAACCGAAGAACGCGGCTGCTGCCGGCTGTTATGCCGCCGGGCAGAGCAGTACGAATCACCTCACCTATGGGATAATGATAATAGTCGGCAATCCAGCGATACAGAGGAACCATGGAAGCCGGGAACAGGGGTTCCCGGTCCAGTAAATCGACAATCGGCTTAATGGTAATTTTGCGTTTTCCGGGCGGGTTTTCCGGAGGATCGACGAACCCGAGCACATAACCGGTCACCAGGCGGCTGCCCAAAGGTACCAACACACGCAGACCGATTGAAGGGCGCCCCTCATGATCAACAGGAGGACCGTAGGTCAGGGTATAAGGCAGGGGTGCGACAACGGCAATTTCATAACAATGCATGTATCAGGTAC
>CAZURY010000143.1:0-5588 GCA_964623145.1 uncultured Desulfobulbus sp.
GAGGCACAGGCGGAATCAGTCAGAACAGAACGACCACTTTTTAACTCATGAACTCTATTTCTATACAACAATTCCCTGCATTCCGTATACATATCAAAGGCCAGCAGAGCCATTTTATCCACGTCACAGTCAAAATCGTCCAGTTCTACGGCCGGCGGTCGGCTCGTCTTGCGGCCCGCCAAAACCTGCCGGAGAACCCACTTCAACTCGAGAATCGGCGCAACTGCCTGGGATGGAGAGAACTCCTGCACGGCGCGGATACGAATAACCTGATCCAATGGCTCGATCATCTTATCCGGACCGGACTTAGCCAGCAGCAGGTCATACAGCCTGGTCAATCCTTCACGGATATTCGCTCCAACCGGATTGGCAAATCTGTCACCGGAGCTCTTAAAAAAGCCGGAGGATATATAACTGTCAAGGGTTCTGTCAATCCAGAGTGACAGGATCTTGCCCTTATTGGTCTGTAGTGTTTCCGTCAGGGACGCCACGATAGTTCAATTATTTTGTAGATAATCTTCAACGAAAAATGAATGGAGATTCATATCATGTTTAACGGCTCATTTCAAGGGAAAAAAATCAATCACCTGTGCCTGCTTTCCGGCGCAGGATGCGTGCATTGTCGATCAAAAGAAGCGCTGCGCCTACAAAAGGATCACCCTTAACTTCTTCAAGTAAACTTTTTTTCTCTTTTTTTCCATCCAGCTCATCGTCCAAACCAGGCTCTATGAGTCCGGCCGCTTTCGCCTCTTCTCTTGCCTGTTTGGCCTCAGCACGTTCCTTTTTCATCCCGCTCAGAAAATCCGCAACTTTTGTCCTGTCACGGCGTTGCTTTGCCTTTTGAGCCAATTCTTTGATCTCTTGAAACTTTTTATTTTTGGCTATCCAACCGGCAGCCATTTTTTTTGCTTCAGCAACATTAAAAACAAAGCCCTGCCATGGTTGGTAATTGACCTTTTGCACGGTATCCCACGGGAGAGAATTATCCATATATCTTTCACCGGTTTTAAGATAATCAAGCATGCTCGGCGCTACAATATCCGGCTCAACCCCCTTATATTGCGTTGAACCACCCGTTATCCGGTAAAATTTCTGAATAGTCACCTTAAGGGCTCCAAGATCATCATATTTTTTCAGATGCAACAGCGGTAGATTGCGATTCAAATCGATAAGCGCCTGAACAGTACCCTTGCCATGGGTGTGTTCCCCGCCGATAATAATCGCACGCCTGTAATCCTGTAGCGCTGCGGCAAGAATCTCGGAGGCGGAAGCGGAGAATTGGTTCACCAGCACGATGAGGGGACCGTCATAAACAACATTTTCGTCATCATCATCAAGCACCCGAATCATACCCTGCGAGTTCTTTACCTGAACAACCGGACCACCGGGAAGAAACAGACCGGAAATATCCACCGCATCGGTCAGGGCCCCACCTCCATCATTGCGTAAATCCAGGATCAGGCCACTGATTCCTTTCTTTTTAAGATCCACCAAAGCGTGCCGGGTATCATCCGTCACATTTCGACCCGGACCGGCATCCCGCGGAGCATTAAAATCTCTATAAAAGCTTGGAATTTTTATAAAACCAACCTTTTCTCCATGATGGCCGGTTAGTATAGTTGATTTGACATAGGTTTCTTCGATTTTGACCACGTCCCGGACTATGGGGATAACCTGCTTAACGCCATCTGGTTTACGGACGGTCAGGATGACCTCTGTTCCCTTGGGACCCCGAATATAACTGACAGCCTCACGGATACGCATGTCATTAATATCTATTGCTTTGCCGCCCCTTTCCGCAACGGATAAAATAGTGTCTTCCGCCTGCAACTGTCCCTGCCTTTCCGCTGCGCTTCCGGGAATAATGCGCACCACCTTTATATGACCGTCATCTTCACGAAGCAGGGCGCCGATACCCTCAAGCGAACCGGACATATGGATATCAAAATCTTCCTTAGACGTCGGAGGCAGGTAATTGGTGTGGGGATCAAAAGATCTGGCTACAGCATCAAAGTAGCGATTATAATGGTCTTGCCGACTTTCCTTGAGCAATCTGTCTAAATAATGCAGATTACGCTCACGCACGGTGGTAAGCGCTTTTTTCCATTTCTTGCTTGCCGTTATTGACGTTCTTCTATCCGCCTTTCTTTTATCATTCTTCTTTTTCTCTATTTTTTTCTCTTTTTCTATGGCGTTCAGATATTCATCGAGAACCTGAAGTTTCAATACTCTGCGCCATCTATCACGTAATTCATCCCTGTTTCCTGCCCAGACGATTTTTTTCGGATCCGATTCAATATAATCCTTGCGCTCAGGATCAAACCCCTTGTCCATAATGGGGCCAAGCATTGTTCGTACCTGGCGAATTCGTTCATTTAGAATCTGCATGCCGGCATCCGGCAGCACTATCCGTCCTCGCCTCAGTTCATCATCTATGTGATCGGCAAAGGCCGCCAGTTCGTCCGCGTCCGATTTCAGGAGGAACCGCTTACGGGGATCAAGTTGACGCAGATAAAGGGCAAACGCCTTCTCAGACAACACATCATCAAAGGGGACATGACTGAAATGCTGGGCAGGCAACTGGTGGCTGAGCATGTAGGCGATAAGCCGGTTTCTGGCAGGATCAAACTTCACCGGCTTCACATTTGCCCAGGCTGTTGTTGATACCAGGATTGTAAGTATCAACCAGCCCGAAAAACTACGCATTATGCGCATAGTGTGCTCCACATGTAAGTGCTCAAATAAAATGCCGGATACATTGCCGACATCGGGGTCAGGGAGGGGCTCCCGGGGAGTCCCGTTCAACAGTTATGAAACCTTAAAAAGGACTCACCAGTTTACCGGCTTCGCTCATGGCCGTCATAATATCATACATATTAGAGATATGGCCGATTTTAATCTCAGATTTTAACTGAAAAAAATCCAGACAGGTTCCACAGGCAAGGATCTCGACTCCTTTTTTCTGCAGAGCCGCCAACGCATCCAATGCTCCTGACTGACGGGCAACCAGTTTTACTCCGGAATTATAAAAAATGATCTTGGACGGCAGGGGTTCCACCTGTTCGATGGTCTGAATATATGTCTGCAGCAAGGCCCAACCCAACTCATCACTTCCACGTCCCATGGTATCGGAAGAAATCACATACACCATGCCGGCGGATGCAGGCAGGGAACAGGCATAGTCATTGGGATCAAACGGTTTATCACCAGGAGTGTCCCCCGCCTCTATCGTCAGATAAAAACACCCATCGTCGCCGGATTCAACCTTTACCTCGCATTGACGACTACGGGCAAAACGACTCACATTCTCCCGGGATGCCTCATTATCAACAATAACCCGTAACCGGTCGGCGCCTTGTTCAAGGGCATTTTTTGTTTGAATGACGGGCTGCGGGCAGGCAAGTCCCTTGCAGTTAATAGTTTGAATTTTCATAATAGTTACAAAAAAGTGTAATGCCGCTCAGGACTGAACAATGAATCTCCCGTAGTCGGCAAAAGTATCATTAGCGGACAAGAAATAGAACATAAGTTCTGAAAATTCCTGTTTACAATTCAATTTCCATTCCTTCACGGGCAAAAAATATACCGGTATCTGCGGAATTATCACTGGTGCAGTATTCTTTGGTCAGTTGATCCAACTGCTGATCCGTACGCTCCGGGTCGTGATGAAACAGAGCAAGCCGTTTCACTCCCGCCCGCCTGGCTGATTGAATAGCATGCTCGATGGGTGAATGTCCCCATCCCACCTTTCCGTTATGGTACTCCTTGCGCGTATATTGGGCATCATGCACCAGTAAATCGGCCCCGGCAAAAAAATCCTCAAGCACCTGATTCTGCTCCCTGGCCGCCAATTCACCTTCATGAGCCATAACTTCGTCATACGAAGGGTCTTCAGGATCAGTGACAAAGAGATTGCGAAACGGTTCCGTATCATAGGCGGTGCAAAAGACGGAGCCTCTATAAGCAAAGCGATAACCAAGAGCGGTTATTGGATGGTTAATAATGGCAGTTGAAAGAATAATGCCATCGCCAAGATCAATATTTGGTTCCTCGCGCAATCGCTTATATTCGATAGAAGCGGCCAGCTCGCCCATATTGACCGGAAAATACCGATACTTCATCTGGCCGCCGACGACCTCTTCAAGGGGGTCATCTTCATAGGTGACCGGGCCAAACACCTTGATTTTTGTTCCGGGAATATAGGCGGGCACAAAAAAAGGAAATCCCATGATATGATCCCAATGGGTATGCGAGAGATAAATCTCCGTTGAAATCGGTCCGCGCGGAAGATCATGGGCCATCATATGGCTTGCAAGTTCCCGAATTCCGGAACCGGCATCGATAATGATATGACGATTAACTTCGGGAAAACGTAGCTCTATACAGGCCGTATTCCCGCCGTACTTCATGGATTGAGGGCCGGGACATGGTATGGAACCCCGGACTCCCCAAAATTTGACCTGGATCATATACCGGTCCCCCCTGCCGAAAAACCTGCGACCATAAACATCGATTGTATCAATCGACTGGAACAATAACCAGAATTTCTTAATTTCAATTTCAGCATTATTTATTATACCTGCAGAAAAATCTCCGCCTTATGTATTTCCTCTTCCACAGCATCGGATAACCCGGAGATCGTATCCCAGGAAAGACCGGTCAATTCCAAGGCCCGGACAAATTGTTCTTCATCCGGATACGAATTTCCGGCATAGCCTATATCAAACAGGCAAACATAACTGTCAGCAAGCGTTATGGCTGCAACCAGCAGCCGATGCCTTTCATCCGCACTATCCGGCCTGTGGTGATAACAGATCGCCTGGGTTATCGCCGTGTTCAGTTTCCATTTTTCCGCGATCAATTTCCCCACCGCCTGGTGGTCAATACCAAGAAATTCCTGTTCGATATGGACCAACGGCACCCGACGCTCTTTTGTCGCAGCAAGCACAGCTGCATATTCATCATCAAAGGGAATTTTACCAAGATCATGAAGCAGGCCCGCGACAAAGAACTCCTCCCGTTCGCCCATGGGCACATCAAGTTCTGCGGCAAATATTTTAGCCGTTACTCCAACGCCGATGGAATGGGCCCAGAATTTTTGAATGGGGAGGACCTTGGATTTTTTGGTCTGACCGACACTGCGAATAATGGCCGTTGACAGGGCAAGATTCTTCACAGTATTCAATCCCAGCATTATGATAGCCCTGGTAAGTGAGGTAACTTTGTTGACCAGAGAATAATAGGCGGAATTGATTAATTTCAATACCTGTCCCGTCAAAACAGGATCAAGAGAGATAACTTTATTCAAATCATTGGGTGCGGTATCAGGTCGACTGCATATCTCAAGCACCTTGCTCACCGTTGTCGAAAGAGAGGGCATTCTCTTGACAAAGTTTCGTATTTTCCGTAACCGAACTTCCTGATTATTCATGAATTACGCTATATGAGGCATGTAGACACGGCAGTATCAATTTTCAACCGAATAAACCAGCATGGCTGGGCCGGATTATCAGGACACAGCCACAACCAAGTATGAAAATCGACTGGAACGACACCTCTCAATGGTCAATTTTCGGATAAAGAAAAGG
>CAZURY010000144.1:0-5578 GCA_964623145.1 uncultured Desulfobulbus sp.
GAAGAGTCGGAGACGGCAAGGAAAATCACATGGCCTTTTGCAGATCCTCCCACAGATCCTCAACCCATTGATACCTGGCGTCCTCATTCCAGGCCATAGCCTTTACAATGACGTTCTCAAGTTCAGGCGCAATATCGGCATGAAAAAAAGTCGGTTTGGGAACCTCCTTTTTGATGCCGATCCAGGTGGCAAGAGATACATTCTGTTTCTCAAAGGGCAGTTTTCCGGTGGCGAAAAGGTGGAGCAGAATACCAAGACTATAAATATCGCTGCGGGGGTCACCCCGTTTTCCCTGGATAAGTTCCGGGGCCATATAGCGAAAATCTCCCTGGGGGCCAAGGCCGGAGGAAAGAATAACATCAGGTATGTCGCGCCGGAAGGCGTTCCCCATATCAAAGAGTTTGATATTCCTGGTATCGGTAATTAAAAAAACACCAGGTCGCAGATCATGGTGTACCACGCCGTCCCAGTGGAGTGTGGCAAGAAGATCACAGAACTGGTCAAAAACAGGAAGCAGATGCTTGGATATTGCATGTTGATTATCGATCCACTGCTGCAAGTCCTGCCCCTGGACCTGTTCAAAAACCATGATGTCCTTTTCTCCCGGCACGGGAGTGAGCAGATTATCATGGCGAACACTCTTTAGTATCTTCGACTCTGCCCGGAGACAGGCAGCGTACAACGGATTAAGAAGAACATCATCAAAGCCGAGCTTAAGAGTTACCTGTTGGTCCGTTCGTGTGTCCATGCCCTGATAAAGCCAGGAAAGAGTTCCGGGAGCAACAGGCCGACCAACAGTATATGGTCCTATGAAACCGGGTTGTAATCCGGCTCCCTTTCGGGCAATTTTTACATACCTGGTCAACGTCTTGAGTGATAGACGCAGGTTTTCGAGTTCATCAACATTCGCCCGCCCCTGCAGCCCGCTATCTTCCGTCCCTTCTCCGGAACCGTCATCCTGAAGCAGGGATGTACTTACCCTTCCCAGTCTGCGTATAACCAGTTTGCCAAACATCAGGTTGAGAAGGAACAGGGCAAGCATTGCCGAGCCGAAGATAACAAAAAAAACCAGGATACTGTCCCTGGTAATCCGGGCAAGAGCTGCGCTCACCGGAATCAGGACGGAGTCAATACCTCCAAGGTCCCCTTCCTTAAAACGAAATCCCCCGGTGGTTCCATAGCGTTTAATCAGTTCTGCCGGTGCGTCATGGTAATCTCCATGGCACCTGAGACAACCTGTTTCCATATAATCCGGTTCCATACTGATAAAAAATGACTTGTCATTTCTGTGAATAATTCCCTGCCATAAATGACGGTCAGGGTGCTCCTCGAACCAGTCAAACATTTCCTCCTCAAAAGCATCCGCACGGTTTTCCGGATTCAGTGGATTAAGCGAAACCCGGCGAAAGAGATACCCCTTCATCCTGCGGCCAAACCGTTTCATAATACGCAAGCTGACATAGGTTGTGGACATGGCCTCGAGAATAAAGGTGTTGCTGGAGTGCAGTTCCTCCATTTTCGGACGCAATTCTTCTTTCACATATTCTCTGATCGACTCCACTTCCTGCAGAATTACCTCTGATTTATCCAGCGCTTCTTTGATCAAAATTGACCGCATGTGCTTGTAATACAACAGCGACAACAGAAGACTGAAAAGGACAAGAATAAGGCCTGACCAAAGGAAAAACTTATGCCTGAGGTTCATGCTGTTAATAGTCGGAATATGCATGGTATCTCTCTCTATTTTTCCGTGCCCCTTACCGCCCGCGCACAAGCCGTCTGCTGAGGAACTCCGGCAGACCGACTGCCGTTATTTTTTGAGCGGCAGCGTCAATGTCATATTCAACGCGATGAAATTCCAGTTTATTTTTTCGGGTATCGAATATGCAATAGCAGGCCCGGGGGTCTCCATCTCTTGGTTGTCCGACACTGCCACAGTTGATTATCTGTTTCTTTTTTTTCGCAGCGGATCTGTTCATTGATCCATGGGCGGATTCAAAGGTTATCTGAAAAAAATTCTTTCTGGTAATAATCACCGGCCTGTGACTGTGGCCGATAAATGTCAACTTTTGCCGGGCTGCGGCAAAAGAACGCAGAGCATATTTTTTATTGATTACGTAACGATAAGCTTCGGGATTATATGGATTGGCATGGACAAAACACAGATCACCGGCAACCAGCATGGGTGGCAGCTGTTGGAGAAAAGCGCTGTTTTCCTCGGTAAGCCGGTCAATGGTCCACAGGATAACCTCTTTTGCATCTTTGGTCATGGAATAGGGGGAATAGCGCCAGACCGCAGCGGCATCATGGTTTCCAAGCACACAATTTACTTTGGGCAGAGACCGGACAAGGTCGATACACTCGTTCGGGCTGGCGCCGTAACCAACAATATCCCCCAGGCACATATGTCTATGCACATGGTTTGCGCCCATATCCGCTACAACAGCAGTCAGAGCCTCAACATTGCCATGAATATCTCCAAAAACAGCCAGCCGCATCTGCTATTTCGCCTTCATTGTTTGAGTGTTCCTATCCTTGGAAATGCAGGTATCTGCAACATGGCTCTCAAGATAATTACGAATGGTATGCAATTCCAAAAGAGGCCCTCCGACTGGCGTATCTTTGTCAAAAAGGGGACATTTTTCTGATAATAGAGCTGGAATCTGCTGTACGTCATAATGCCCCGACCATTCCCTGATCAACCGACTCACTTCAGCAAACCGATCCCGCAGGGTGCAGGAAAGGGGAAGCGCCCTGCCCCGATATATATTTTTCATTGCATGGATATCACCGGCCTCTGCAAGGCTGATCATTTTCTCTGCAACGCTGTGCAATTCGTTGTGAACCGGATCAAGGCGCCGGGCAACTCTTACCCAATATGGATCATTGCGCAGATCAGTAAGCCACCTGCCGACAAGACAGTGATCGGATTCAAGTTCAATTTCCTGCTCGGAATCAAGCAGTAGAGAGAGCGCCAGTTCTGCTAGCCAGCTCACGTGATTAAACCAGCCATCAACTAAAAATATATCAATGGCAATGACCTGCTCCTCACTCAGCCGATCAATGGCAAGTCCCTGCATGGTCCATACAAGAGTATGGGGCTTGGTTTCAGCAATCAGCACTTCGGTTTCCATCTTGGCGGTAACTTTCTTCACAACCGAGCTGCCAAACAGTCCGGGTCGACGGGAAGGGCCAAGGACGACACACACGGCATTTAAATTCCTGGCCAATGAACAGATAACCTCGGATGCCCGGCCTCGAATAAGCCTGATGGTTGGGTCAATATTATATCTTCTAAATCTTTGGACAAAATGCTCTAATCTGTTTCTTAGATGTTCACCGGCGACCTCCCGTCCGTATTTAAGAAAATGGGAATCATCTTCCTCTTCAAGAACGGTGAGCAGGGTGACCTCGCCGCCAAGCATCAAAACCCGGCGCCGCAATTCCTCAACAACCTGATCAGCGCTGTCATCATCTATGACTGCCCCCAGAAGCTGTGGTTTATTTGAACCTGAAAAAAAGTTTTTTGTATTATGGGTTGCAAAAGATACTGCAGGTTTAAACCTGGCAAAAAACCAGCATGGTTTTTTGCTTTTCTTACCGAGCAGAGTCACCGCAACCTCTTCCAGGTGTTCCAGATCATGAATAAATTCTGCAGCGCTGCTGTAGCGTTGTTCAGGTCTTCTTGCCAATGCCTTCAGCATCACTTCCTGAATCCTTGGATCCAGCTCAGGTTCATAATACCTGGGCGGCGTCGGCTCACTTTTTAACCGTAATCTGGTATCTGAAAGTTTTGTTGACCGGGGAAAAGGAAGATGACCGGTCAACATCTCGTAAAAAACAACTCCCAGACTGTAAATATCGCTGCGTGGCTCGCTGCGAATGCCGACAACCTGTTCAGGGGCAATATAATACGGGGTGCCGTGCGGGGAAGAAAAATCTTCCTTCAACAAATCGGGGAGGTCGGATTTTACAGCCAGACCAAAATCGATAAGCTTGATCCAGTCACCGGAGATGATGATATTTTCCGGTTTAAGATCAAGATGGATAATACCGCAATCATGTAAATATGTCAGCGCACCCGCTATCTGCCTGGTAATTGCGCAGGCACGGGGAAATTCAACCTTCTTGTTCCTGCCTGTAAATTTACGTAGATCCGTCCCGGATACAAATTCCTGGATGATATACTGACGGGAACGGTTTCGGTGAAAAAACCGGACCACATGCGGATGATTGAGCAGGCGGCCAATACGCTCTTCATTCTGATAATGGTAGTAGAGAATAGGGGTATTAATAATATCGCCAAAGGGAACTTTTAAAACAACAACTTCATCGGTGAGCAGGTCCCGGGCCCGGTAAATTCGCGCCATGGCGCCGTCATACAAAGAATTTTCTATTTGAAATCCATCAAGTCGATCACCTGGCTTCAGCGGTTTCATATCAGTATCCACATAGTTTCCGGCATTGTCGACAGGGAAACGGCGCCGGAGTATCAACAAAGTCCTTTTTTATTTTTCTTTGGGCCTGTTCCAATTGCTCTATTCCGTCCAAATCATAACCAACCCGGGCAAGCGCCTGTTGGTACAGCTTCACCCTTTGTATAAAGGACCGCCGAAATTGAATATATTCAGATTTGTTCCATATCTCGCCCAGGGATTCTTTCTGAATATTACCGAAGATAAAGGGTGTGCTGCCGATTACCCGTTCTTCATCAAGCCAGTTAACCGATGCGTTCATCGGCGCATTAAGAAACACGCAGGGCGCTACCGAGCCGTCGGCAGCTATGGAGAGGTTATGGATGGGATCTTTTGAGCATACCGGAGTGGTTTCAGCGTGAAAAGGGGGGAGCTGCAGGCGAACACCGGAAAACAATGCCAGCAGGTGGGCCTTTCGCACAACGTGTTTAATTTGACGGTCACTGCGCGGAAAAAGCTGCAGATCCTGCCGGTAGCCGTCTGCAGCATGGGTAAGGTGAACACCTGCCAGTAGAGAAACCCCATGTTTGCCGCACCAGGAAACCGCCTGGGGCAATTCTCTAATGGTGTCCGGGGTCAACAGGTAACTGACGGCCAGGACGGGTAATTTACGACCTCGTTTCTTTTTGACATCAGCCAGCATTGACAGAGAGGATTCAAGTCGGGCAAAAGAACCGGTTCCCCGCAGTGGATCCTGCACCTCAGCGGTGGCTCCGGCCATGGAAAAGGTAATAGCATCGACACCGGATTGCAGAAGCAAAAGTGCCAGCTCCTGATCCATAATCTGGCCGTTCGTTGTAAAACTGACCCGGCAGCCGCCTTTCTTTGCCAGACTCAGATACTTTATAAAAGAGTCAAGTACAAGAGGTTCACCCCATCCTTGCAGATGAACGGTGTCCACCCGGTTGAACTGGCTGGATAGTCGTTGAAAAACGCTCAATGGAAGATCGCGCTCCAGCCACTGTTTGGCATGGGAGGAACGCAGGCAGGTGCTACACCGCAGGTTGCATCGGCTGGTCGGTTCGATCTGAAGCAGACCATATTTAGGCGTTGCGGACGCGGTCAAAGGTTCCTCCCTTGTCAACCGACTTCCTGCGCTCAGG
>CAZURY010000145.1:0-5543 GCA_964623145.1 uncultured Desulfobulbus sp.
CAGCGGAATCCTTGAGCGGATTGTTCCAACCAAGTGTCAGTCCTGACAAATTTTTTTCCGTGGAAGATTTTATATTACTGGTTTGTATGTACATCCACCAGCAATCCGATTTTTTTCCCTGACCCTGTTTTTATCATATAACGGAATATAAAGAGGAAGACAGTGGTTCAGCGAAAATACGACACCTGTGCATCTTTAGCAGAATCTTCATGAAAAATCATACCCTGGCCATATTGCTTTGGCCGATCATATCCGGGGTGTTCATCACCGGAATAGTTTGTGCAGCCGAAGTGGACAGTTTTACCAATCGACATGAACTGGCCGACTCCCGTGTCGTGTTGAACAAGGTGGTTAACAGTTGGTTGGCAGAGGCCATAATTACCGCAAATGAGCGATCTCTGTTTCAAATAGGTGATAAAAAGGGGATTGATTACTGTAATCAGGTCCGTTTGTTTGAGGCGTTAAAAGACAAGTTGACCGGTTTTATCGTCGGTAAACTGGAATCACTGGTAACCGACAGCGCCGATCTGGATACAATTCGGGTTGAATTTGATAAATCCATTTACCGGGATTTAGAATTCAGCGAATCCCCAACGATTTCCCTCACCGGTCGCCTGGCAGTATTGCTTCGCGTCGGCGATGTGTATCTCGGCGCCGACAAGTTCGGTCATTTTTTTACAGAAGGTTTTTCCTATTATGAAATGTATACAGCTGTTGATCAGTATTCAGCGCTTCAGTTCGGGGATCTCACGGAAAGCACGCTCTATGGCGAATTGACAACCGGGGTTTTTTCTTATGCCGATCTGGCAGCCAATCTCAACGGCCTTCGTTTCTGGAATTCTGTTTTGGGACTGAAGCCCGATCCCATCTCCGGCAGTGCTGTTACAAAACCATTAGTGCAGTGCGTTGATAAAAAATGGAAATTGATGGAGACGTTTGACTGGCGGACTTATGTGGACCCAACATGGGATGAGGCAATAAATTGCAGCGCTTTTCGAAATGAAATTATTCTGGATAAAGTAGAGAAACGTATCGCAGATACCAGCCATGGGAAAAGCTGCCCTTTGATGACAGTTGATCAGAAGGCTTTGGTGAAAAAATATGGAGATTTGCTTCCCTACATCTTTAATCCTGACGGTAACAAAGTTCTGCAGGAACCACTTAAACCAAAGTTTGAACGTTACTGGTCAACGATAATGGGGCACTTGAAAACATCCAGTATTTTCGGATCGGGATTGGACGAAAAAGGTTTTTGATAGACCAGCATGGCAGGATTGAAATTATTGCTGCTGCAGCGATTTATACCTAACCCGGATAAACCGGAAAATTCGAAATAAGAAACACTAAATTTGAAACAATATCAAATAACCATAGAACAAATGATTAAAATGGTTGTAATGCTCGCAACTAAGGATTGTCCTTGTTTATGTTATTGAAACATTTGAATTTGGAATTTGTTTCGGATTTCGATATTTGGATTTCGAGTTTATTTTCTGCCACAAAAAACACGAAAATAATTGTTAAGATACTAAATTGAGCGATTTCACCTACCCAAAATTTGTAACTGGTCATGTTTGTTGGACTTCTTTACCCCGACTGGAATCGACGGGAAGCAAAACCCAGGAGAGCAGTTCACCTGTCATATAGACAAGGCCGCCTGCCCAGAGAACATCACTGAGGAAATGACCTCCCTGCATGATTCTTGTCATACCGACCAATACACCGAAAAGGGTACCCCCCCAGAGAAAAAAAATTGCAAGGTTATGCTTGCGACGGCGGTATATAAACCACGGCGCCATGAGGAAAAAAGCGATGGACGCATGACCGCTGGGAAAGGAACTGTTTTTTTTCATGGGCCCTGGTTGCCAGAATTGAACAAAATTCCTGGTGCCGCCGAATTCCTTAAGTTCCTGTGGCCTGGGTCGGCCAAGATGATTTTTCAGGACCACATTGATAAGCAAGCCGGGACCAAGGGCAAGCAGCAGAATAATAAACAGTGCCTGCCGGCGATATTTTTTCAGGCAGGAATAAAAAAAACCGATACATAGAACCAGTATCGCACTGGTGGCCAGGAGAAACCCGGGTACCGGCGCCATGGTATAGATAAAAATCCATGGCTCATGTTGCAGGCCCGGCCACTGGTTGTTTGAGCCGACTACAAATCGGGCCAGGTGGAGATCCGCACCAGTCATGAAGATAAGAAGACTCAGGACAATGATGAAATCAAGGACAATGAATAGATGATTATACTGTTGCTTCATTATGGTCAGGGCTGAACAAACAATAGAGTTGCGGAAAAAATATACAATTATACTAACTTGTTACCCTGATATTGCTCTGGTCGATTAAAATAATTGCATCATGTTGATATGCATGTTTCTGCGTCCTGTGGAAATAAATAAAAAAGCTGTGTATCCTCATTATACCGCTTTTTTTTACCATCCATTGCTACTCTGTTCTTACATGGCAACCAAGCAAATTTCCAGTGCAATATTGCTTCACTTGTAATTGTAATCCCTTCAGGGCCGATTATGTACCTCTTTTCCATCGCTGATAGTCGGCAAGGACACCGTCTGTGGAGCGGAACACCAGCCACTTACCGGCAAGTGGCCTGATAATTCCGGTATCTTTAAAAAATGGATATACCTTTTTTTCGAGCAGCAGGAGCACGTACTGGCTCTTGTGAGTTTGGGACCAGCGAACAATGGCTTCAATGGTTTCCATGGGAAAAATCGGCCTGGTCAATCTGCCGGGGAATTGAAACTGGTCGGCAAGCCGGGCGGGATAGACAGCCACCTGTTTGTTGCTCTTTTGAGCTCTATGTATTTTTTCCCCAATGACGGTCTCATCATACAGCATATGCAGTGGCGTATAAAGCGAAAGGTGAAACCCAATAAGCATGAGTACCATGGGTATCGAGGTCTGGACAATACGTTGATTGGGGTTCATCTTTCTCCGTACCGGAAACATGGCGATAAGGGGAATGACGCCAAGCCAGGGTGGTAAAAAGCGAATCATTTCGCTGTCTCCTCCCTGCAGGGGTAGAAACGGGAGAATAAAAAGGGCAAGGGAGAGCAGTAGCAGCGTCATTGGCAGCAGTCCGGCCGCTGAGGGCTCTTCAGTTTGCACAGTGGCAAACACCTGACGGATCAACAGAAGAGTCGGAGGCAGCAAAGGAAGCAGGTAGTGGATTTGTTTACCGCTGATGAATGAGAAGATAAGAAAACCGGGAACAATGATGGCCAGACAGAATTTTACCTGGCCCGTTAGATGTACTCTCCTTAGACCTATCCAGAATTTTGGCAGGAAAACCCAGGGAAAGAGCAGCAACGGCAGCAGGGGAAAATACCAGTAAAAGGGCCTTTGGTGCGCAAATGAATGGACCATTCGTCCTGTGGTCTGGCCTGACAGTATCATTTGTCCATACTGCTCGCCACCGGCTTTTGCAGCCGGCAGCGCCCAGGCAAGGGCCAGAATTATACCGCCGGCAACAGCCATGAGAAATCCTCCATACCAGGACTTCCATGAAATTGTTCTTTTTTGGTCCGTCCACCAGGGGGCAAGCAGGGCCGGAGGAGCAATATAGACCAATATAACCGGCCCCTTGGTCAGGATTCCCAGACCGGTGGCAAGACCATAGATTACCCAGCAAAGAGCGGATTTTTCCTTTATACCACGCCATAGGGCCAGCCATCCCAGGAGGGCAAAGCAGGTCAGGGGCATTTCAAACATGGTCAGTGTAGAGTAGAAACTCCAGAACAGGGTGCCGAGAAAAAGGTAGGGAATAACAGTTTGCACCTGCTGCTCCGGCCAGAGCTTCCCGGCAAGGCGTAGGCTCAGGAGGATGGTAAACAGGCCAAAGAGTGGCGCCGTCAGTCGGGCGGACCAGTCATGGACTCCAAGTAATTCCCATCCTCCCCGGATCAGCCAGAAAAGAAGAGGAGGCTTGTGAGAGTAGGGCAAGCCGTTGATATGGGGGACGAGAAACTGGTGGGACTGCCACATCTCCCAGACGACGGAAAGATATCTGGTCTCATCTACCGGCAGAGGCGGCCTGCAGAGAAGAGCAGTGGTGACAATTCCCAGCCAGAGCGGTATCCAGCCATATAATTTCAGCTTTTTTATGATCATTTTTCTTTAAGATTCTGACGAATTGCTCTTCTGCCTGGCCGGAACACACCTGGCAGCTCAATCATGACGGTAAAAAGCATTGTCCATGACGCCATAATGGCCTGTCCCGGAAGTTTGACCTCGGCATTGACCGGAATGGAATGATCCTTCATCAAAATAAAATCGTCTTAAAAAGTAATGCATTACCGGCTGATTCCGGATCAACATAGAAGTTGGTCCCGGCTGAACATCTTTACTCTATGCTTTATTTTCTCTCTACCATGCCAAGATGAAGAAATGGTGAAGGTCAAGGCACAAGGTTCCTGAAAAGGACGCTTTTTACCAATGTGATCTTAAGCTTATAGAAGAGATATATGGCGACAATCTACCTTTGAAAAACTGTAGAGAGTATATCGATTTTTTTTTCCGGAGCCCCCCGGAAAACCCTTGGCATGGAAACATTTTCCCGGAAAAAAGTAAAGGGAGTAGGTGTGGGCTGTTCTCATTTTTGATGATGGTTCTGAGCTGGTTGAATAGATGCTGTAGATTCCTGCACGACAAAAGTGTGAGGATGGGAGGAAAGAGTCTATCGGTGTGAAGAAAAAAATGGTGGGCGAGGCGGGATTCGAACCCGCGACTCCTGGCTTCGGAGGCCAGTACTCTATCCAGCTGAGCTACCCGCCCACATGCGGGAACTGCCCCGGACGGGACCGAACTAACTTACCCGGCCGGGCTGTTTATTTCAACCCTTCTTTATAGCAAGGCGATCCATGTATTCTTCCCATTCAACGGGTAGAGAGTTTTTTTTCTTTGTATTGCAGCTTTTGCAGCAGGGGACCAGGTTGTCCCTGGTTGAGCGACCGCCCCGGGACAGGGGAATTATATGATCCATGGTCAGGTTTTTAAAGCCGACCTTTTCTCCACAGTACCAGCAGGTGCCGGTGCTGGTCTTTCGCTGCCACCAGCGGGTTTTGCGCAAAGATCGCGCTTTGTTCCGTTCGGCCCTGATAACCGCTTCATCCGGGCCGCCGATGGCAAGATAATCATCATGGATCATGACACCAGCTCTCCCCGCAGTATTTGTCTGGCCCTGCCCACCAGATACAGGGAGCCGGCTACACAGATCAGATCATCTCCAGTCGCTAGTGTTGCCGCCGTATCCAGGGCCTCATTCACTGTTTCCGTTGTCATCACATGCTTGTGTTTTCCATTTTGCCTTGACAGGCAGGTGAGTAAATCGTCGGGCCTGGCCGAACGTTCAGATTCCGGCCGGGTAAAGATGATCCGGTCGGCAAGCGGTCCAATGGTTTCCAGGGTAGCGGCAATATCCTTATCCGCCATGGCGCCCCAGATAAGGATCAGCTTTCTGTAATCAAAGTCATCTTCCAGGGCCCGGCGCAGGGCCTCGACTCCGGCCGGGTTATGGGCGCCGT
>CAZURY010000146.1:0-5536 GCA_964623145.1 uncultured Desulfobulbus sp.
AGTTTGTCATACCTTTTTCACCACCAGTTTTCTCCCCGGATGAATAAGGTTTGAGCGCAGGTTGTTCCATCTGCGGATATCGGTGGCGGAAACTCTGAACCTGCGTGCAATAGTCCAGATAGAGTCGCCGTGACGCACTTTGTACCAGGTCAGTTCTTCTGAAAAAGTAGAAGCGGAGCTTGGTTTGCGTTTTTTTGTGTCCGCAAGGGTGAGCACTGCAATTTTTTCTGCACCCGTTGCTATGTTGGGAGAGTGATGTTTGACACCTTCTACGTAGAGCGCTATCTGCTGGCCGGCGCGTATTTTGCGAACGTTTCTAATGCCATTCCATTGTTTTATAAGTGCGACCGGAACTTGATACTGTTTCGAAACTTTAGAGAGTGTTTCTCCCTTTCTTAGGCGGTGCAGAATAAGGGGATTGTTTCTACCTGCCCGCGCATAGCTTGCCGCCACGGTCTCTCCCTTTTTCAGAAGGACATAACGGGTTGTTCTATAAGGAATCCTTAAGCGTTGGCCGCGTCGAAGTTTTGCAGTATGAAGATTGTTGGCCTTGAGCAGGGTTATTTTATTGAGTTTGTAGAGCCGACAGATACGGGCAAGTGAATCACCACGCCGGACGGTATGTGTTTTCCAGTCTGTTGTGATAACCGGGTGCAATCGTCGGAGATTTTCCGTCACCAGGTTTCGGGTTCCCTGTGGTACTTTTACCTGATATTTTCCAAGGCCGGGCGGAGTTTGATTTCGGCGCAGTTCATTGTTTAATTCTCGGATAGTTTTTATGCCTGCTCCTGAAGCAGTAGCCACTGCCCTTAGATCCGTGCCCCCCGGGACGGTTACCCGGTCGCATGGTATCGGCGCCTGATAGGGAATATCAGTAAAGCCGTATTTGGCAGGTTCCCTGGCAATCATAATGGCGGCGATGAGCTTGGGCACATAGCGCTTTGTTTCAAGGCGCAGGAATTTATGGTGGGCGAGTTCCCAGAAATCTCTTGTCTTGTATCGTTTGATGCCCTGACGAATTTTGCCTTCGCCTGCATTGTAGGATGCGACCGCCAGGTACCAGTCGCCAAATTCTCTGTGCAGTGCGTCCAGATAGGCGATGGCGGCCATGGTCGCCTTTTCCGGATTTCGTCGTTCGTCTACCCAGGAATCGATGCGTAAACCATAGTTGCGACCAGTGCCTTTGATAAATTGCCAGAGACCGACAGCCCTGGCCCTGGAATAGGCCGATGGGTTAAATCCTGATTCGATCATGGCAAGATAGGCCAGATCACGGGGAAGTCCGGCCTGGTGGAATTTTTCCTGAATATATGGAAGATATTTTCCAGAACGAGCCAGCCAGCGTTTGAAATATTTTCGTTGTCTGTGCTGAAAGATATCCAGATAAAACTTAACCTGATTATTAATGGTGATCGGAAAATCAAAAACTATTTCCGGTTCAATCCCGGCAACGGTTTCCGGTCGCCCTTCGGTCCAGTCACCGGTTCGATCAAGCGCCGCAAGTTCCTCATTGAGCACTTCTTCCGGCTCGACGAGCAGAGTACGATCAATGGGATCCTCGGAAGACTGCATCTGCAACTGTGTCGGACAGATCTTGTTTGTAGTTTGTACGGAAGAGCATGCCGAGATCAGGCCGGAGAGCAAGAAAAGAAAAGGGGGAAGAACCAGGTGTAGTTTCGGCTTCATCAGCAATTGGCGGGCATAAGGAATCGGATGGGAAGCAATAGAGGGTGAGGACGATATCTTGCGATATTTTGCAAGGGATTGTTGTTTTTTATCTGGGACGAAGTAATATAGTCCACTTTGGACTCTGTAAAGAGTCTTGTTCTCTATTGTGCCACATTATTATTTGATTGAATGAAAATCCTTATTTTTCACAATGTTCCGTGAATAATTTACAGCTTCTTTACCATTAAATTCAGAAGAATGACAAGAAAAAATATATAATCAGGGCCTTTTATGCGGGATGAAAGGCAAGGATACCATCAGCTTGTATTACTTCTATTCTGATTGTACATTGTTAAATTTACGAAAAAACAGTTAATTATATGGTTGCGGCAAAATAAAAAGCAGACTGCTTTTCAGTTACCTCCTGCCGCTCCTGTTTCCCGCCTTTCCGGTTTATTATGCTACGGTTTTTAAAATATTTTTTTCTTTTTTCTCTTTTGATTTTTTTCCTGCTGGGAGCAGCAGTCGGCGGCGGGTTGTATTATCTGGTTGTCCTTCATCCCGGTGATGAAATCAGGCAGGAGAATATTGAAGCGATCCTGGGACGGGAAAGTCCGGTGCTCTATAATGATGGACAGGAGAAAATAGGAGTATTGTTTCAGAATTACCATCGTCAGTATCTTCAGTACGATAAGATCCCCAAACAGTTCATCCAGGCGCTGGTGGCAGCTGAGGACAATCGCTTTTTTCATCATTACGGCATTGATCCCGTCGGTATCCTGCGGGCCATGATCGCCAATATCAAGGCGGGGCATATTGTCCAGGGCGGCAGCACGCTTACTCAGCAGACGGCCAAAAACCTTTTTAAACGGCAGTCGCGGAGCTATCAGGCAAAGTTGAAAGAGCTGCTGTATGCCCTGCAGCTTGAGTATCATTATTCTAAAGAAAAAATACTTGAATTTTATTGTAATCAGTTTTTTGTCAGCGGCAATGGTCATGGACTCGGAGTTGCGGCCAGGTACTATTTCAATAAAAAACCACAGGACCTGACCCTCCTTGAAAGTGCATTTATAGCGGGTAGCGTCAAGCGTCCCAATTATTACAATCCCTTTACTAAAAAGAACAAGCAACAGGCGGAGCTGGCCCGAAAACGCGCTGAAGACCGATCCGGATACGTATTGCGGAACATGCTCAGAATGAAGATGATTACCCATGGGCAATATGAGAATGCCATTGCCGGGGATCTTGTTTTCAGCCGGGGCAGGATGGCCTATGCCCTGAATACCGTAATGGACCTGGTTAAAGAGGGGCTTTCTTCTGAAAGTATAATTCAGGCTCTTGATGATCATGGTATCTCAAATGTTTCTACATCCGGAGTTCGTATTGTCACCTCTATTGATCATGATTTGCAGGAAAAGACCCTGTATGCGCTGCGTAGACAGCTCAGCCGTCTGGACGTCAGGTTGCGTGGATACAGGCGCAAAGATGTTCAAAAAAAGTATGGTTCCATGAAACTGGTTCGAAAAAAGGAGTTGCGGCCGGGTGATTTTCTTCTGGCAACTATCAGCAAGCTCAGTCACGGAAAGAAAGGAAAAACAGAAATTGTCGTCGACCTTGGTGCTTCTCTGCCCTCCGGTATTATAGATAATTACGGCCTGAAGCGCATCCTGACCGCCTTTGTCAAGCATGCCAAAAAAAGATGGTCAAAGGTTAATGAGCAGAGGGATTTGCCGCTTTTGCTCCAACAGCTGCGGAAAGGTGACCGTGTTTATGTCAGTGTGCGGGATATTGAAGAGAACGGTGTCGTCCATCTGGATCTTGAGCGATATCCGGAGATTGAAGGCGCCGCCCTGATCATGCAAAAAGGCGCTATCCTTGCCATGGCCGGCGGGATGGAGAATCGATATTTTAATCGCGCGATTGATGCGCGGCGGTTGATGGGATCGACCTTTAAACCCTTTCTGTTTGCCGCTGCCCTGCAACTTGGCTGGAACCCTGTCGACATGCTGGATAATCAAAGGAATATTTTTGTTTTCATGGATCGGCCCTATTACCCACGGCCTGATCATCACAGCCCTTTTGATCAGGTATCCATGAGCTGGGCCGGAGTAAATTCTGAAAATGTAGCGGCTGTCTGGCTTTTATATCACCTGACCGATTATCTGACACCGTCTCGACTTCGGGAAGTGGCCGCCCACCTTGATATGGCTCCGCGGATGGAAGAGAACGGCGGGGAAGAATCGTATCAGCAGTTTGCCGCCCGTATTCGGGACGGATTCGGTATCAAGGTGGATCGGGAAATCATTGGTCAGGCCGCCTACGAGCAGGCGGTTAAAAATCTGGAAACGGATTTTTTATTTGAAGACCGGGCAACCCAGTATGCCCAGTTGCAGCAGCTCCCCTATGGCCTTCATTTTGATCAGTACCTTGAGCCAATCAAAGAAAAACTCAAAAAGAAGAAAAAAATTAAAGAAAGAGAGCGCCGGGAATTACGCCTGAGAATACGATTGCTCAATAAATCTTACCTCGGATTGCAACCGCTGTTTCCACTATTGCAGTCCTGGGAGGCATATTTTAAACAGCTTCAGGAGCGGGAAGATACCTTTTTTTCTTCTTTTGCACCGCCTCCTCCCCCACGACCGGAGGGACTGCTGGTCAAGGATGATTCGGGAGTATTCATCCTGACAATGAAACGTATTCTGCCGAAAAATTGGCATATCGTTGGTGATGAGGAAGTTCTTCGTCAAATGGAGCTGTTTGATGAGAGGGAAAATGATCGATGGTGGAAATCAATTCAGCTTGAAGGCGCTGTTTGTGCCTGTGCCTATGAGCGGGTACAGGCACAGATGGAGAGGGAACGCTTGAAACTTCTCGCTGCAAGACCCTATTCCATGGAGGTTTTATCCCGGATCCGTGATTATCGGATCATGGTCGGCCTGCAGTATCTTATTCGTCTTGGCGGAAAGGCCGGCATAAAGAGCCGGCTGGCGCCTGTTCTCTCTTTTCCGTTGGGTTCTAATGTGGTTTCTCTTGCCGAGTTGACCCGCATGTATGAAACCCTTGTAACCGGTTATTCCTATAAGGATAATGATAATTACCATAGAGCTGATGATATTTCTGCAAGGAGCGCTGAGGATTCGCAGGATGGACTCTCCATAATTGATCGTATTGAAACAGCGGAAGGAGAAGTTATTTACAGCCGAAATCCCATTGGCCAACGGGTTGTTGATTCCAGGACTTCGCCGGCCGTTGCCCACATCCTGCAGAATGTGGTCAGCTACGGGACCGGGCGCTATGCAAGAGAACATGTGCGGTTGCACAGTTCCGATCCCCAAAAAGAAGCGGCGCTTGAGGCGCTTAACCTTCCGGTGCCTCTTTTGGGTAAAACCGGTACCGCCAATCAATTTCGCAATGCCGCCTTTGTCGGTTATGTCCCGGCTCCGGCTGCCGATGATGATTCGGTTATGGATCTTGCCGAAGGATATACGGTTGGCGCCTATGTCGGTTATGATAAAAACCGTCCCATGAAAAGCGGAAATACACATATTACCGGCTCAATCGGCGCTTTGCCCGTCTGGTGTGATATGGCGGATGCTGTCCTGGAAAAAGAAAAAGCCGGTGAACATTTTGATTCCGTCGATTTGACTTTTGGCGGCCTTGGTTTGCGTTATCCGGAAAGCGGCCAGTTGTTTGTGCCGGTGGATCCGAAACAAGGCGGGGCAGTGCTGCCGGGAAGAGGTGGACGGCATGCCGGGATTGCTCCTGATTTCCCTGTGATTCTGACATACGGTATTGTTGGCAATGCAGGTCATTTTGAACCGGCTAGATTGTTTAGACCATTTTGGCACAACGCATCGGCGGCCGGTAG
>CAZURY010000147.1:0-5519 GCA_964623145.1 uncultured Desulfobulbus sp.
AAAAAAACGGACTGGAACAGGTTAATTTTTTAATGCCTTAAAGTCAGGACAGTTCGGCCAATGATAACAATTAAGGTTTTGACAGAGCAACTTGCAGCATCTGAAAATGAATGTGCCCGTTTGCGGGAAGAAAACGAACAGCTCAAACAGAAATTAGCCGCTTACGGTGAAAGGTCGGCTGTTGATCAAACACCAAAAGAAATCGTACAGCCGGAATCTTCCCCTCCTGCATCGACCTCCATTTCCATTCATTCTCCTGTAGAAGATAAAATTAAACTGTTCCGGAATCTTTTCCGTGGAAGAGAAGACGTTTACCCTGTTCTCTGGCAGGCAAAGGATGGGCGCAAAGGGTATACACCTGCCTGTGAGAATGAATGGGACAGAGTTTACTGCAACAGGAAAAAAGTAAAATGCGGCCAATGCAAAAATCGCGTCCTCATTCCACTGTCGGATAAAACAATCTTTAATCATTTGGCCGGCAAGCATACTATTGGTGTCTACCCTTTACTGGAAGATGAAACATGCTGGTTTCTGGCGGTAGATTTCGATAAAAAAGAATGGCAGGCAGATATCGCTGCTTTTCTTGATACCTGCAACAGATTCGAGATTCCGGCAGTTATAGAGCGTTCCAGATCCGGTAACGGTGGCCACATCTGGATTTTTTTTAAAGATGCTGTCTCAGCAGCTCTTGCCAGAAAGCTTGGCTTTGCTCTTTTGACATTAACAATGGACAAAAGGCATCAGATTGGGCTCAAATCCTATGATCGTTTTTTCCCTAATCAGGATACCATGCCCAGGGGTGGTTTTGGCAACCTTATCGCATTGCCGCTTCAAAAATTTCCGAGAGAACAGGGAAACAGTGTCTTTCTTGATGACGACTTTCAGCCATACACAGATCAGTGGTCATTCCTTGCAACCATAAAGAAAATATCCCCGGATGAACTGGTCGAAAGGATTAAAGAGACCACTGCAGCGAGTCAAACAATGCAGGTCGGGGAGAATCGATCCGGCAAAGAAACAGATGATGCGCCCTGGACTTTTCCGCCATCGGGAAAAAGCAAAGAAAATTCAATTACAGGCCCACTGCCGGATGTCATAAGTATAGTTCAGGCCAATATGTTGTTTATCCCCAAAAATGGTCTGCCTCCAGCCTTACACAATCGCCTGTTTCGTATTGCTGCCTTTCCCAACCCCGAGTTTTACAAAGCCCAGGCCATGCATCTCTCAACCTACGGGAAGCCTCCAATCATCAGCTGTGCCGAGGAATATGCACAGCATATAGCTCTCCCCCGGGGATGCCTTGATGATGTTCGGCAACTCCTGGGAGAACTGGATATCTCGTTGCAAATTGAGGATAAACGATTTCGCGGAAAACCCATTAAAACATCGTTTAAAGGGAAATTACGAAAAGCACAACGAACAGCGGTGAAAAATATCCGCATACATGACATTGGGATTCTCAGTGCGGCAACTGCCTTTGGCAAAACCGTTGTTGCGGCAAAACTCATTGCTGTTCGTAAACGAAATACTCTGGTCCTGGTGCACAGGCGCCAGTTGCTTGATCAATGGTATGAAAAACTCGCCATGTTTCTGTCCATCCCGCAGGAAAAGATCGGGATCATCGGCGGGGGAAAAAGAAAACCGACAAATATTGTTGATATCGGCATAGTACAAAGTCTGCATCGAAATAAGGTGGTCGATGATATTGTGGCAGAGTATGGCCATGTCATCATTGACGAGTGTCATCATCTGGCTCCCTTTACTTTTGAGCAAATCATGAAAAAAATACAGGCCCGTTATATTCTCGGCCTGACAGCAACTCTCACCCGCAAAGATGGGCATCATCCCATTGTCACGATGCAGACCGGTCCTGTTTTGTTTCAGGTGAAGGCCGCAGAAGCTGCGCGAGCCCGATCTTTTAAGCATTTTGTCTACCCGCAGCCGACAAACACGGTGGCTCCCGAACGTACCGAAGCGCTAAGTATTCAGGAAGTTTACAAACTGTTAGTGGATGATGAGCAACGCAATATTCAGATTGTAGATGATGTGATTGAGGCTGTCCGCAATCGCAGGTCTCCATTACTCCTCACCGAACGAACTGTCCATCTGCAGAAGCTGCAGAGTTTGCTGGAAAAAGAGATAAAAAATATTGTCATCCTGAGAGGCGGCATGGGGCAGAAACAGCGTAAAGAGCTAATGGAACGGCTCGAAGCAATCCCTGCAGATGAAGAACGAGTAATCGTTGCCACCGGTCGATATATCGGCGAGGGTTTTGACGATCCACGTCTTGACACACTTTTTTTGACAATGCCGATTTCATGGAAAGGAACCTTGCAGCAGTATGCCGGCCGGTTACATAGGGATTATGATTCCAAAAAAGAAGTACTCATCTATGATTACGTTGACGGGAATATTCCCATGCTTCAGCGCATGTATAAGAAAAGGTTAACAGGATATAAGGCTATCGGATATGAAGTGATAGAGAAATCTTCGTCGAATATGACAACATTTATTCAGAAAAAACAGCTCTGATATCGAAGTATGACTGCCGGGTAAATCCATCTGACGATTCACGTAGGTCTCTAAAAGAATGCATAATTTTTTACAAATAGGGTATTATCATATAACAAGAGGCTGTTTGCGTTTAACAGCTTGTTTATAAGTAGAAAATTATCAGGGTATAAAGTGGTTGTAAAAGTGGTGGATATTTTGAGTGACACCATGAAGGTGGTTGAGGTGAAGGTATGAGCAGGCAGGCTGTTCCAAAATATCACCGGCAGCGTTTTATTGTCTCTCTACTTGAAACCGCCGGTGGTTTTCTGGGGCGAATGGATTTTCAGAAACTTCTCTTTTTGTCACATCAGGTTCTGGATATCCAATATTTTGATTTTGTACCCTATCACTATGGCTGCTATTCGTTTCAGGCGGCATCTGATCTGGAAGTTCTGGAAAAAAACGGCTGGATTCAGTTAAAAGGCAATACAATAACCCTGCTGTATTCACTGCCTGTTGAAAAATCGCTCAAATCACGGGAGAGTAACGCACTTGCCCAGTTCATGCAAAAACATGGCAAATATAGAAACAGATCCCTGGTGCGTTATATCTATGAACGATACCCCTATTTTGCAACCAGGAGTAAAATGGCTGGAGATGTTGTTGACAAAGAGACCCTGCAACGGATCAGGGAGGTGAAAGATGGCCTGAGGCAGCAGGATGTAACCCTTTTTACAATCGGGTATGAGGGGATATCCTTTGAGAAATATGTAAACAGTTTGATCCAAAACGATGTCCGGCTGTTGTGTGATGTCAGAAAAAACCCGTTGAGCAGGAAGTTTGGTTTTTCCAAAAGAAGCCTGTCGATACTGCTGCCCAAACTCGGGATCAAGTACGTTCATATCCCGGAACTGGGTATTCTGTCCCAAAATCGAAAAAATCTACAGTCAGTTGCCGATTATGAACGTCTCTTTTTTGAGTATACAAAAACATTGCCGGAGAAAAAACAGTACCTGCTTCAGCTGTATGATGTACTCAGAGAAGAAAAGCGAATTGTCCTGACCTGTTTTGAACAAGATCCGTCATTTTGTCATCGCCATTGTGTCAGCGACTGGCTGGAAGAGGAGAAAGGGGTGGAGGTCTGCCATTTATGATCAAGACAAAAAAAGTCTTCATAACCGTCAAGACCTATCCCACCCTGTCAAAAAAATATGATGAGCTGGTCTGTACTGCGGGTTTTTTTGAAGATGGAAGCTGGGTGCGTATTTATCCTTTGCCCTTCCGCAAGCTGGACTATGAGAAACGGTATAAAAAATACCAGTGGCTTGAATTACAGTTGGAGAGAAATTTCAGTGATCCGCGTCCTGAAACATATAAAGTGGTTGACAGAAACAAAATTGTTCCTGCCGGAGAGGTTGTATCCACAGATAACTTTTGGAAAAAACGAAAAGACATCATTTTTTCCAAAAGCAGGGTTTATACTGATTTAACAGAACTGATTACCCTGGCACAAGCCAATCAGCTTTCATTGGCAACCTTTAAACCAAAAGAAATAATCGACTTTGAGGTTGAGAAGACAGAACGGGAATGGCCTGCGGATAAGCTGGCTTTACTGGAGGCGAAATCCAAACAGTTATCACTTTTTTAAACAACCGATGAACTGAAAAAAGAATTTTCAGTTGTGAAAAAGCTGCCATACAAGTTTTTTTATCGTTTTCGTGATGAAGAGGGAAGAGAATCACGACTGATGATTGAAGATTGGGAGATCGGCGCACTTTATTGGAATTGTCTAAAAGGCACCAAGGGAAATGAAGAATCAGCGCTGATAAAGGTACGGGAAATGTATGGTGATTTGTTCTTGAAAAAGGATATTCATCCGTTTCTTGGCACAATCCGACAAGCTCATTTCAGGTTTCCAAATCCTTTCGTTATTATTGGTGTTTTTTATCCGCCCAAAAACCCGCAACGCTCATTATTTTAAATCCCCCTTGTTTCAATCCCTTCGAATTCGATGGTTTTTTAAAACAGGTCTATCTTGCGCAGGTCGGGACTTCTGGTTGTGATTCACACAACTTTCAGATGCCAGTCCGCTGACGGCAAGATAAAAATAGATGTTCAGCTACGGGATGAAACCGTCTGGCTGACCGAGGCGCATATGGCGGAACTGTTCGGTAACGGTCCGGATCTATTTTTATTGAGCTGGCCAATTTGCTCCATATCGAGGATAATTGTCCAGTTTTTTATCCAAAAAACTGGACAATATTACTTCGTAGTAGTAGGGTTTCCTATATGAAAGCTACTGAATATATAAATAGTAATATTGATCGTCTTCCCAAGGGGCATGTCTTCACCTGTAGTGATTTTATAGAGAGAGTGGAAAGCAAAGAGGCTTTGGTGAAGGCACTGAATCGACTGGCCGCTTCCGGCAGGATCGTTAAGCTTGCCAAGGGCAGATATTATAAACCCGAGCAGTCGCCCTTTGGTGAACTGCCGCCCAGTCAGTACCAGGTGGTGAAAGATCTTCTGGAAACCAAGGGTAAGGTTTTGGGCTATTTCACCGGGCTCAGCATATATAACAGTCTTGGTCTTACTACCCAGGTCGGCAACGTCATTCAGATTGGCAGGAACGAGATTCGTTCATCTTTTAAACGGGGGAGATATACGATTTCTTTTGTGAAACAGAAAAACAGGATCACCAGAGAAAACATCCCTCTTCTTCACCTTCTTGATTCCTTACGTTTTATAAAAAAGATCCCTGATTCCTCCGTTCAGGACAGTTGCATAATTTTACAGAACCTCATTTCGGATTTGTCTGAAAAAGAGCAGAGAATCATGGTCAGGCTGGCCATGAAGTATCAGCCGGCCACCCGTGCGCTGCTGGGCGCAATGCTCTGTGATCTTGGCAAAGACGAGATAACGGCAAAATTGAAAAAGTCTCTCAATCCCCTGACCTCATACACAATCCCCGGAGTTTCCGAAGTGCTCTCTTCCGCAGTTGGATGGAGTATTAAATGAGACTGCATGAA
>CAZURY010000148.1:0-5508 GCA_964623145.1 uncultured Desulfobulbus sp.
AAGAGTACGTTCAATCTATCCTCAAAAAAAATCCTTGACATTGGTTAGAATAAATAATTATTAGACAGTCTAATCATTTTTCTTGCCCACAGGAGGAAAGCAGTGGCAAATAAGAAAATCATTGATCAGGCCCGGTATATATTTACTGCAGGAAAACAGTTGCGTCGCCATATTTTTTCCAGTGTGGCTCGTGTTGAGGCTGAAGCACACTGTGGATGCCCGGACCTGTCCATGGCCCAGTTTAACCTGTTGATGGCCGTGCAGGCAGCCGGCGAAATCACCGGCGGGGAGCTTGCCGGTCAACTTGGCGTTTCTCCACCATCTGTGTCCGTCATGGTGGAACGGTTGGTTGATCGGGGATTGCTGGTTCGCCGGCGTTCTCCTAAGGACCGTCGTAAAGTGGTGCTGCGGATGAGCGACGAGGCAGCCTCCCATTTTTCCCGTATCGAGGAACAGGTGCTGGCCAGTTTTGTTGATCTTGTGCAGGAGGTGGGCGCGGAAACAGCCGAGAAATGGGTAGAAGTGCTCCAGCAGGTCGAACAGGTTCTCGCCCGGCGATCAATCTCGCCTGCCAGGGGGACAAAGTAATGCGCAAAGAAGCGGTGGTGAAGCAAAAACCTTCGGTTGTCCTTCGTCTTGTCCTCTGTCTTCTCATCCTGGCCGTGGGTGTCGGCGGTTTTGTTATCCTGAAAAAGATGAAGAAATCACCACCGGCAAGGCCTGTTATGGAGCCTGCTCTGCCGGTTGAGGTGATGACCGCCCGGCCGCAGGATTTTCCGGTGACCATTCATGGCTATGGAGACGTCAAGGCTAGACGACGGGTGACCCTGTCCGCCGAAGTCAGTGGTCGTATTGTCCGTAAAGATGCACATCTACTTCCCGGATTTGTTGTTAATAAGGGGGATGTGCTTTTTACAATTGATGAAAAAGATCATCGATTGGAGCTGGAGGCGGCAAAGGCCCGGCTGGCAATACTGACCCGGGATCTCGCCATTGCCCGGGCTGAGTTGAAAAGGGTTGGCGTTCTGCATCGGAAAAACAGGGTCGGCAGTCTCAGTTCCGTTGAAAAGGCTGAGGCGGCTGTTAATGCGATTCGCAATCAGATCGTGCAGGTGCGGAAAAACCTGGACCGGGCCACTATACAGTTGAGTCGCTGTGTGCTGCGTGCTCCCTTTGCCGGTCGGGTAAGCCGGGTTGAAGTGGAGGCGGATGAATATGTCACCCCGGGAAAAAAAATGATAACCCTGGTTGATGATTCGATTCTTGAAGTTCTGGTGCCGCTGGACAGTCGTGAGGCGGCCCGTTGGCTCCGACTGCGCAGTGATGGGCAAAAAGGGCAGGCCAACTGGTTCGCCCGGCCTGAGCCTGTGCAATGCGATTTGACATGGAGTGAAGACAATTCTCTGCGGGCGACAGGAACGGTGGACAGGATCATTTCTTTTGATCCCAAGACCAGGATGATCGAGGTTGCCGTCATTCTGGAGCGTGAGAAAAAAAAGCCGGTGCCGCTGGTTGACGGTATGTTCAGCCGGGTGACCATTCCGGGGCGAATTCTTCAGCAGGTATATGTCGTGCCCCGTGAAGCGGTGAGCTTTACCGGCACGGTGTATGTGGTTGTTGCCGGCCGACTCCATAGCCGCAAGGTGGAGGTTGTCCGGGAGGAGGAAAACATCGCTGTTATCGGTAAGGGCCTGGCCCCGGGAGATGCGGTGATCACCACCCGCCTTGAAGAACCGCTGGAGAATTCACTTGTCCGGGTGGTCGGGAAGAAAGGTCAATGAAGAGGATACTTGCGGCCTTTGCCGGTAACACAGTTTTTGCCAATATCGTCCTTTTGATGATCTTTATGGCCGGGGCCCTTGCGCTGACCAACATGCGGCGCGAGAGTTTCCCCCAGTTTTCCCTTGATTTGATTACCGTGCAGGTGGCCTATCCCGGCGCTGATCCCGAAGAGGTGGAAGAGGGGATCAGCCTGAAGATAGAAGACGCCCTGGAAACCGTTGAGGGGATAAAGCAATATACGACCAAATCTTCTGAAAATATGGCATCGGCCACCATTGAGGTTCAGAGCGGATATGATGTCAGTGATGTGCTTGATCAGATCAAGGCCAAGGTCGATGCCATTTCCACCTTTCCCGAGGATGCCGAACGACCGGTCATCACCGAGGTGTTGTTTCGAAATGCGGTGGTGATGGTCGCCCTGACCGGCGATTTGCGGGAAAAACAGCTCAAGATTCAGGCAAACCGGATCAGGGATGAGATCAAACGGTTGGACGATATTTCCCAGGTCGAGGTTTTCGGCAGCCGGGACTATGAAATATCCATCGAGGTTTCCGAAGAGCGGCTGCGGCAATATGGCCTGAGTTTTGCCCAGGTGGCCCGTGCCATCCGCAACTCCAGTGTAAACCTTCATGGCGGAACCATCCGTACCAGTGGAGAAGAAATTCGGGTGCGTACCATCGGCCGGAAATACACCGGTGAAGAGCTGGCGCATATTGTTGTCCTGGCCGATGCAAAGGGCGGTTTGATCACCCTTGACCGTATTGCCACCATAAAAGATGATTTTGTTGAAGATCCGATTACCGCTCTCATTGATGGCGTGCCGGCCGTGTTTGTCATGGTTTTTAAAACCAGTGATGAGGATGCGCTCAAGATTTCCTCGCAGGTCAGTCACTACATCAAACAGCAGCAACAGCAGCTGCCGCCAACCCTTTCCATCACCGATTTTTATGATCATACCAGGGCGCTCCGGTCCAGGATACGGCTGCTTAGTCGCAACGGTATTCTCGGTATGGTGTTGGTCTTTTTTCTTCTCTGGGTTTTTCTGGATTTACGACTCTCTTTCTGGGCAGGTATGGGCATCCCGATTTCCCTGTCCGGTGGTTTGTTTATCCTCTGGTCCATGGGGGAAACCATTAACATGGTTTCCCTGTTTGGTTTTATCATGGTACTGGGCATTGTTGTTGATGACGCGATCGTTGTCGGCGAATCCATATATGTGCACCGGCAGCGGGGCAAACCACCGCTTAGGGCCGCTGTTGATGGTGTTGCCGAAGTGGGTTTACCGGTGGTGGCTGCGGTTGTCACCACCGTGGTCGCCTTTATGCCGTTGGCGCATATCGGTGGAGTATTGGGTAAGTTTATCGCCATCCTGCCGACAGTGGTGATTTCATGCCTGTTGATTTCACTGCTGGAGTGCTTTTTTCTTTTGCCCGCCCATCTCAGTCATCTGCCGGATTTGAATCATCCAAGGCCGCCCCGTTTGAGGATCGGCCGGTGGTTGGTTGCTTTTCAGCATTTTATGCAGCAGGGGCTTGAGCGGTTTGTTCGCAAACGCTATCTGCCTTTTCTCACCAGAGCGTTGAACTGGCGCTATGTTTCGCTCGCCGTTGCCGTTGCCGTGCTGATCCTGACCGTCGGTCTGGTGGAAAGCGGATTGGTAAAGTTTCAGGTTTTTCCCAAAATTGACGGCTATGTTATCTCCTCAACCGTGGAATTTCCCGATGGTACCCCGGCTTCCGTTACCGCTGCCGCTCTGGGACGGATCGAACAGGCCTTTGTCCGGGTGGCTGAGCATACGCCGACCAAAACTGGTGAGCCGATGATCAAAAGACGGTTGTCGCTGGTCGGTCAGACCCTGGGCGAGGCCATGGGAAGAACCGGGCCCAATCTTGGCTCCGTGCAGATTATTCTGCTCGATTCGGCCAGACGCGGTATTCATTCCAATGATCTTATGGTTCTCTGGGAAAAGGAGATCGGCGCAATCCCGGGCGCCCGGGCGCTCAGTTTTCATGGTCTGTCGACCGGTCCTGCCGGAGCCGACATTGAAGTCTGGCTCCAGGGTGACGATATGCAGGTTCTGGTTGCCGGCGCAAAACGTCTTGAGCAAAAATTGCGCAGTTATGAGGGTGTCTTTCAGGTACATTCCGATTACAGTCCCGGCAAAAATGAGCTGCGCCTGTCCTTAAAACCCGAGGCACGAACCCTTGGACTTACAGTGGAAGAGCTTGCCCGGCAGGTTAATGCCGGTTTTTTTGGTATGGAGCCCTTTCGGCTGCAGCGGGGCGAGGATGATATTCGGGTCAAGGTCCGCTATACAAAGCTTGAGCGCAGCCGTTTGACGGATTTTTACGGGATGCGGATCCGTATGCCAAACGGCGACGAAGTTGCTTTGCAATCTGTGGCGGATATTGATTTTGGTCCCGGCTATTCCACCATTACCCGTACCGATGGTCGGCGCAGGATAGCCGTCAGCGCAGAGGTTGATCCTAAACGGGCCAACTCCCGGGAAATTGTCTCTGACCTGGGAAGCGGTTTTTTCAGGGAGCTGCAGGCGCAGTATCCGGGCCTGCATATCTCACTGCAGGGAGAAAAGAAAAATATGCGCGATTCCTTTGCCTCGCTTAAAGTGACCTTTCCGCTGGCCGTTCTTGGAATATTTGTTATCATTGCCACAATATTCAGGTCCTATGTTCAACCGCTGGTGATTCTTGTTACCGTTCCATTTGGGATAATCGGGGCCATCGTTGGTCATCTTGTTTTCGGTTACACTCTGTCGATGATGTCCATGTTCGGCATGGTCGCCTTGACCGGGGTGGTGGTTAACGATGCCATTGTCCTGATAGAGCGGATCAATGAAAACCTGGCGGAAGGGACTGGTTTTTTTGAAGCGATCAAGCAGGCGGGCAGCCGTCGTTTTCGAGCCATTTTGCTGACTTCACTCAGCACCGTCGGTGGACTGGCGCCGCTCATCATGGAAACGGATATGCAGGCAAAATTCCTCATCCCCATGGCTTTGTCGCTGGCGGCCGGTGTGACCTTTGCCACCGTCTTGACCCTGGTATTGATCCCCAGCCTGCTTGCCATTGTCAACGATATGCGCCGGGCGGTTGTCCGAATACGGACCGGGATATGGCCAAGCCGGGAAGAGGTAGAGCCGGCAGCCGGACGCAGGAAAAATGTATTGTACAAGCCCGCAATACTTGCAACCTCTAAGCCGGATATTTCACAAAGGTCGTCGCGAAATGCGTGAAGCATCGAAGTCTACGCTTCGTTCCGCTTATCTGCGAGACTCCGGATGGGGTGAAACGCTCAATTTTGGTAGGAGTCGACCCGTCTATGCGGTCTATTGTCGGATAGGGGTATTTTTTAGTGAGATATAAGAAATAAGAATCCTGAAACAATGTATGAGGATATAATGAAGCGACTCGTATTGCTGTTTGTTTTTTTCTTTTGTTTACCCGCGGTCACCTCAGTTGCAAAAGAAAAGAAAGCCCTGGTTGCCCCCGATCTGTCAACAGTTAAGGTTCTTGATCTGCAGACGGCTCAGAAGATAGCGCTTGCCGACAATCCGGATATGGCTGCCGCCATGAGCAGAATTGAGCAGGCAAGGGAGCGGATTAAGCAGGCGGTAGCTGCCTGGTGGCCCAGCCTGGATGCAAGTCTCAGTGGAACACAGACCCGGCTTGCCAAGAATTTTTTTGGTAACAGTCAATCGCTCTCATTTCT
>CAZURY010000149.1:0-5444 GCA_964623145.1 uncultured Desulfobulbus sp.
AGATCGAACAAAGATGACCTGAAGATGTGATACGAGATGTTCAAGTTATTTCCGGACGGCTCCTAAACGCATCGTTGGAAGATTTTACCGCACCACATAAATAAACCCTAACAGAGGATTGGAGGGAACCACATGCAACCCATTCAAGGCGCGATAACAGCCATTGTCACTCCCATGCTGGACGGCAAGGTTGACGAGCAGGGGCTTATTGACCTGATAGAGTTTCAGATTGCCGGCGGCATCAACGGTCTTGTTCCCTGTGGAACCACCGGTGAATCAGCAACCCTTGGTTTTGATGAACATAAACGGGTTATCGAACTGACGGTCAAGACGGTGGCCGGCCGGATCCCGGTCATTGCCGGCACTGGAGCCAATAACACCCTTGAGGCCATTGAACTGACGGAATCGGCCAAGTCCAGTGGAGCCGATGCCGTACTCTCCGTCGTTCCCTATTACAATAAGCCGAGCCAGGAAGGGTTGTACCAACATTTCAAGGCTATCCACGATGCCGTCGACATTCCCATGGTGCTCTACAATGTTCCCGGTCGCACGGTGACCAATATGGCCCCGGCCACCGTGGCCCGTTTGGCCGGATTGAAAAACGTCATCGGCATCAAGGAAGCAAGCGGCAGCCTTAATCAGATCAGTGAGGTCATCCGTCGTTGTCCCGATGACTTTATCCTGCTTTCCGGCGACGACTTTACCTGCATGCCCACGGTTCTGATCGGCGGCAAGGGTGTTATCTCCGTTACTTCAAATATTGAACCCGGCGGCATGGCTGCAATGATGGAAGCAGCGCTGCAGGGAGATCTGACAACGGCAAATAAAATCCATTACCGTTTATTTGGACTGATGGGCACCATGTTCTGCTACCCAAGTCCGGCGCCGGCCAAAAAGGCGCTGGAGCTGATGGGCAAAATCAAATCGGGTGAAGTCCGACTGCCCATGACCGAAATGGATGAACCTTCTACCCAAAAGCTGACCGCAGAGATGAAAACAGTGGGTCTGCTGTAAAAACGACAGCTGAATACCTGAAAATTCTTTGAATAAAAAAAAATTATGACAAAAGTAATCGTTGCCGGAGCAGCCGGCCGGATGGGACAGCGCATCTGTTATATGGTCAGCCGGAATTCCGCCCTGGAACTGGCCGCCGCCTTTGAACAGCCCGATAACCCGGCTGTCGGTAAAGACGTCGGGGAAAACGGCGGGTTCGGCGCCACCGGAGTGGTTATCTCTCCGGGCCTGGATGCGGTGATTGACCAGGGTGATGTCATTATTGATTTTACCTTTCATAAAGCCACCATGGAATTTGCTCAAATTGCGGCAGCTCATAAAAAAGCCATGGTGATCGGCACCACCGGATTAAGCGGTGATGAACTCGCCGAATTGAAAAATCTTGCCGAAGGCAACTTTCCCTGTGTCCAGGCTCCGAACATGGCCGTCGGGGTCAATGTGCTTTTCAAGCTGGTGGAAAAAACAGCGGCGGTACTTGGGGATGCCTATGACGTTGAAATTGTTGAAGCCCATCACCGGATGAAAAAAGATGCCCCCTCGGGCACCGCACTTAAACTTGGCGAAATGGCAGCCAGCGGCCTTGGCCGTGACCTGGCTGAGGTTGGAGTATACGAGCGGCACGGCATGATCGGTGCACGAACTGATACGGAAATCGGTATTCAAACCATTCGCGCAGGTGATATCGTCGGTGAACACACTGTTTATTTTGCCGGAGCCGGTGAACGGATTGAACTCACCCACCGGGCTCACTCCAGGGACAATTTTGCCCGGGGCGCTTCCGTTGCAGCCGCCTGGGTGGTTGACAAGAAAAATGGTCTTTATACAATGTTTGATGTCCTGGGTCTGGCTGATTTTTGATCCGGAATCCTGCATTGTTGATATAACGATTAACGCAGTTGTCTGTCCCGCACCTCCTGATGCATGGCCGGTGACAACAGTTTGAGAGAAAAGGCGACATCCTGCGCCTGGATCGGCCTTGGCTCCAACCTGGGTAATTCCGTCCACATTCTGCAAAGCGCCTGGCAGCGGCTCGGCCGCGAGCATGAAATCAGCCTGCAACGTTTATCTACGTTCTACCGCAGCCGACCGGTCGACATGGAGTCTGCGCACTGGTTTATCAATGGTGTGGGAAACGTACGAACCAGCCTTTCGCCAGGAGCCTTACTGGAAGTCCTTTTGTGTGTAGAAAATGAATTTGGCCGACGGCGCGACCCCGATGCCGTCGGCCACCAGGACCGTACCCTTGACCTTGACCTGCTGCTCTATGATGATCGCATAGTGGATGAACCCCGTCTCCAACTCCCCCATCCCCGAATGCAGAACCGTATGTTTGTTCTGGCGCCATTTGTCGAGCTGGCTCCGGAGCTGATCCATCCCCGATTGCGTCTCTCCATGGCAACCCTGAAAGAAAAACTCCTTGCCGAACCAAAGGCGGCCGCCATTCATCAGGTTTTTCCGCTCTCCGGTGTCGATGGTGTCTAAAACCTGAATTGAGCGTTTCATTCATCCGGATTATCGCCGCACAGGACCACAGGGAAGAATAATTGGACCCTGGTGATTTTTTTCAACAATGAACCAGATTGAATTAGACTTTTCCTTTCCCACGGCTATAATAGAGCTATGTGTATATGCAGACACGAAGAACATTCTGAACTCCTGCAGGCCGAATAAATGAGTCCGGTTCGACTTTTCATCCTTGCAGTTCTGTTTTATATCGCCTGGAGACTTTTCCAGGGATCAAAGAAAAAGAAATCGGAACACAGCTGCGGGCAAGCAACCTCTTCGGAGGTCAAAGATGTACTGATGGAAGATCCGGTCTGCCACACACTGGTGCCGAAAGGCCAGGCCATCAGACTGCGCCATAAAGGCAAAACGTACTATTTCTGCAGTGAAAAATGCTGTGATACCTTTACCCGTGAATCGGGAGGACAACAATGAAATTTTTTATTGATACCGCCAATATTGACGAAATCAAGAAAGGGCTTGAGCTGGGTATGGTTGATGGAGTCACAACCAATCCGTCACTTGTTTCCAAGGAACAACGTCCTTTTTCTGAAATTCTGCAAGATATATGTGCCATTGTCGATGGGCCGATCAGCGCCGAGGTAGTCAGTCTGGATGCGGAAGGCATGATTGCCGAAGCCCGCGAGCTGGCAAAGCTCAGTGACAACATCGTCATCAAGGTGCCTATGATCATGGAAGGAATAAAAGCGGTCAAACGCTTAAGCGCCGAAAATATCAAAACCAACGTAACGCTGGTTTTTTCCTCGTCCCAGGCGCTGCTGGCGGCAAAAGCAGGCGCGACCTATGTCAGTCCTTTTGTCGGTCGTCTTGATGATATTTCTCAAAACGGCATGGACCTCATCGGTGACATCATGACCATCCTGCGCAACTACGGGTTCACCACTGAAGTGATCGTTGCTTCGGTGCGCAGCCCCATGCATGTCGTTGAATCAGCGCTTATGGGAGCGGATATTGCCACTATTCCCTACAAAGTTATAGCCCAGCTGGCCAAGCACCCTCTGACCGATATCGGCATGGAAAAATTCCTGGCCGACTGGGAAAAACGTCAAAAATAATATTCAGCCGAAACAGATCATCCATGCGTATTCTGATTCTTCTGTTTGTTGCCCTCAGTTTACCTGAATTTGCGCAGGCCTCCCTGTATACCTATGTCGATAATAACGGGGTACGCCATTATACCAATGTTCCAAGTGACGCTCGGGCAAAACCCGTGCTCCTGACCGGACATCAGGGGGGACAAAACAAATCACAGCCCCATGTCGTCCATGTCTGTAAACAGCACAAACGCCGACCCGTTCACCTGCGGGCGGACGCATCACGTCTGGAAAATCATATCCTCCGTGTTTCAATGGAGCACCAGGTTGACCCCCTGCTGATCAAAGCAATCATTAAAACCGAATCCAACTTCAACCAGTTTGCAATTTCCTCACATGGCGCCCAGGGACTCATGCAACTCATGCCGGAAACTGCAAAAGATCTGCAGGTAACAGATCCCTTTGATGCCTATCAGAATATCTCCGGTGGTACCCGCTATTTCCGCAATCTGCTTGATACCTTTTCCGGTAATATCCGACTCAGCCTGGCTGCATACAATGCGGGGCCGGGCCGAGTCTCTCGCTTCGGCGCAATCCCGCGTATTCCTGAAACCATCAACTATGTCCGTACTGTTCTGCGCCATTACCGGGAATATAAACGAACAACCAGCCTTTCCACCTCCATCAATCTACGCCGTCTGGTAACCATTAATTGAAGATAACCCGGCACGGGGGCCTGCAACTAACTATATAGTTTTTTACATGCCACACAGCCCTAAGCTGACACAGGACGTCGTAGACTGCAGTTTTTACGAGGCCGGAATTATTGACTCTCTGGTCCGGACTGGACGGCTTCTACAAGCTGCGTAAAATTTATTTTTTCAAAAACGCCATACAACAGTCAGCCGGACATCATCATGATTCCCATCACAACAAGAAAAGCAAAAATAATGCGCAGGTAGATTCGCTGATCTATCCTTGAAGTCACACGGGATCCCAGAGCTGTGCCAAGAAGAACAAAGGGTGCGGTAACAAAAAACAATTGAACGGTTGCCAGGGAAGAAACACCGGTAAGCGCATGTACGGCGGCCGTTACAATACCATTTGCCACAAAGAAACCACTCAGGGTTGCCCTGATTTCCTCTTTTTTCCAACCTGCCAAAGTAGAATAGACGATTGCCGGCGGCCCTCCGGCACTGAACGCAGCCCCTATGGCTCCGGTTAGAAAACCCGCGACCCACCCCCATCCTCGCGCCAAACCGAAAGGCCGGGGCCGAGCAAGCAGATTATACAAACTGTAACTGACAAGTAACAGGCCGATACAAAAACGAATTATATCAGAATCAACTCTTTTAAGCAGGGTCGCCCCCACAACAACACCGGGTATGGAACCAAGGACAAGCGGTAGAATCTTTCTGCGATCCAGATGTCGTCGAAGATGCAGTGCCAGGTAGATGGTAATGACCAACCCATTGAGGATACACAGGGGGACGGCAGCCTTGATGTCAATAATCAGGCTGAGCAGCGGAATGGCCACCAAAGCGGAACCAAAACCGGTCAGCCCCTGCACAAAGCCGGCGACAAGAAATATACAACCTGTGAGTAAAGTAATTACCATACATTACAAGCGGGGCATCAGACCCGGATCAGGTAAACAAACACGATAGAAGCATCAACAGGGGCGCAACTCTACAAAGCAAGGTCCGGGATGTCAATCGCTTCTTCTACGGCAATGCTCCCCCGACACGGATGTCCAGCTGCGTGGAGCTGGTAATTGCAATGCACTTTTCCTTTCATCTGTTGTATGATTATTTATAAGGAGATTTGCGCCCCCCGTTGTACTCTATAAAATAATGCCATGCGAGCACTGCA
>CAZURY010000150.1:0-5426 GCA_964623145.1 uncultured Desulfobulbus sp.
TTGCGGTGTCATGTGAACAGGTCTTGTTCCATTTTCATCCGTTGTTGCGCCCGCTTGTTGGGCTTGTTGGTTTATCTGAAAAGTGACCGTTAAACGGTGTCGTTCCAGTCGATTTTCATAGTTCGATGTGGCTGTGGTCTGCTAATTTGGTTCAGCCATGCTGGTTTATCTCAAATCGTCTTTTTAGATTCCATTGCAGCATAAATGGGGGAGAAATAACCCACGATCTTGTTTTTATGGGTGAGAATCCACCCGTTTTCGCTCATATTGTTCTTCTTTGCGGCTGCTTGATTGAAAATTTTTTTGTTCACAAAGAGGCTGGACCAGTCGCATCCTGTAATGTAACCTAACCAGATCAGGTTTTTTTTTGCCGGCGCTCTGATTTTGTCCGGGAACTATAAAACAGGTTGCTCCGTATGTTCGACAACTGGCAGATTCTTTGCTTGTTCTGAAGAGTAGGAGTATGTAGAGCCATATCTTCCGGTCTGGTTCCGGAGGATGGTGCGTTTAACCATCAAAATGGAGGAAGTATGTTAAAAAAAGTATGTCTTTCCTGTGCGGTTGCGGCCTTATCCGTAACCCTGCTCGCGGTTCCGGCCTTTTCAAAGCCGATTGTTATCAAGTTTTCCCATGTTGTTGCGGAAAACACCCCTAAAGGACAGATGGCCAACAAATTTCGCGATCTGGTCAAAGAACGTCTTGCCGGGAAGGTCGAAGTCGAAGTCTACCCTAATTCCCAGCTGTTTGGTGACAATAAGGTTTTGGAGGCCATGCTCCTTGGCGATGTCCAGATGGCCGCGCCGGCGTTATCCAAATTCAGCCGCTATACCAAAAAACTGCAACTCTATGACCTGCCGTTTCTGTTTACGGATATGGCTGCCGTGGATCGGTTTCAGCAGAGTGATGCCGGTAAAAAAATGTTGAATTCCATCAGCAAAAAAGGACTTATCGGTCTTGGCTATCTGCATAATGGTATGAAACAGCTCTCTTCCAGTAAACCGCTGCGTGTTCCCGCCGATGCCAAGGGACTCAAATTCCGCATTATGTCTTCAGATGTTCTTGCCGCCCAGTTTAAGGCCGTGGGTGCTACCCCGTTGAAAAAACCTTTTTCCGAGGTCTTCACTCTTTTGCAGACCAAGGCCATTGACGGTCAGGAAAATACCTGGTCAAATATTTATTCCAAGAAGTTTTTTGAGGTACAGCCCTATATTACCGAGTCGAACCATGGACTGCTCGATTACATGGTCGTTACCTCTTCTGAATTCTGGAATAGTCTGCCCGCTGATGTCCGTGGTGTGGTGAAAAAATCCCTTGACGAGGCCATTGCCTTTGGTAACAAGGTTGCCGCTGATAAATCCAAGGCAGACAAGCAAAAAATCATTGATTCCAAGCGCAGTGAAATTATTGAGCTGACACCTGCCGAGCGCGCCCAGTGGGTTGAGGTTATGAAACCTGTCTGGAAACAGTTTGAAGGACAGATTGGCAAAGACCTGATTGACGCAGCCTATGGCGCAAATCAGGCAAAATAGAAGAAAATAGTAGAAAAACCATTTAGTTTTTCCCGGGGTCGGACCTTTTTGGGAACGACCCCTTTTTTTAACAAGAGGCCCTGTATGTTACGTCTTCTGAATAAAACGGAAGAGGCGGTTATCTGTCTGCTGCTGGCTCTAACTACCCTGCTGGTTTTTGTCGATGTCATCATGCGTTTTGGTTTTAATACCGGATTTATGTGGACGCAGGAACTGACCCTGCATATGTCTGCCTGGTTTGTTCTTTTCGGCGCTTCCTATGGTATAAAGGTCGGCTCACATATCGGTGTGGATGCCTTTGTCAAGTTGTTCCCTCGAACCGGCCGACGTATATTATCGGCCATTGGCTGTCTGCTGGCATTGTTTTATTGCGGGTTGATTCTGTATGGCAGCTGGATTTATCTTGGCAAAGTCAAGCGGATCGGTATTGAGCTTGAAGACCTTCCCATACCCGCCTGGATAGCCCATGGTATGTTGATTGTCGGCTTTGTCTTTCTTTCCATAAGAATAGCAATACTCTTGTGGGACATCATCACCAACAAGGCCGACGGTTTTCGGCATGCAAACGAGGCGGAGGACAGTATGGAGCTTGTTGAAGAATTGAAAGGGGAGGGAGCCGAGTTATGACGACCGCTGCTCTGTTTATCTTGCTTTTTGCCTGCATGCTTCTTGGCATGCCCATCGCCCTTGCCCTTGGTTTGTCCAGTATCACTACGATTCTGTTTTTTTCACATGATTCCCTGGCTTCGATAGCCTTAAAACTCTTTGAATCGCTTTCGGAACACTATACCCTGCTGGCCATTCCGTTTTTTATTCTCTCTTCAGCCTTTCTTTCAACAGGTGGCGTTGCAAAACGCATCATCCGATTTGCACTCAGCCTGGTCGGCCATATACGTGGCGGCATTGCCATGGCCTCGGTCATGGCCTGCATGATTTTCGCTGCCGTGTCCGGGTCATCGCCGGCGACAGTAGCAGCCATCGGCAGTATTGTTATCGTCGGCATGGTCAAGGCCGGCTATCCTGAGAGTTTTGCCGCCGGCGTCATTACTAATGCCGGCACGCTGGGAATTTTGATCCCGCCATCGATCGTTATGCTTGTTTATGCTGCTGCGACCGAGGTCTCTGCCGCCCGGATGTTTATGGCCGGGTTCCTGCCCGGATTACTCATGGGCCTGATTCTGATGATTGCCATTTACATCGCAGCTCGGATCAAAAAGATTCCCGCGCAACCATGGGTCGGTTTTGGCGAGATTGTAAGCTCCGGTGCCGCAGCCTTTGGCGGCCTGATGCTTATCATAATCGTTCTTGGATCCATCTATGGCGGTATAGCCAGTCCGACTGAAGCTGCGGCGGTGTCGGCCGTCTACGCCTTTGCGGTTGCCGTCTTCGGTTATCGTGATATCGGGCCGTTGAAAAATGTGCCCTGGAAAAAAGAAGGAGAAAGTAATGGTGCTGCCTTTTTGCGTAACTGCGGCAGGATGCTGCTTGCATTACCAAAATGCATAACCGATAAAGATGTAAACAAGGTGATGCTCGATGCGTCCAAAGTCAGTATCATGCTGCTCTTTATTATCGCCAATGCCATGCTCTTTGCCCATGTTCTAACCACGGAACGCATTCCCCATCACCTGGCCGAGCTTATTGTTCATTGGGGCCTGCCTCCCTGGGGATTTCTGGTTGTTGTCAACCTGCTCCTGCTTGCTGCGGGAAACTTCATGGAGCCCTCGGCAATTTTGCTCATTATGGCGCCGATTCTCTTTCCCATCGCCCTGAAACTGGGTATTGATCCCATTCATCTGGGCATTATCATGGTGGTCAACATGGAAATCGGTATGCTGACTCCACCGGTCGGCCTCAATCTTTTTGTGACTGCCGGAATCACAGGGCACAGTATTGGTTGGGTTATAAAAGCCGCCCTGCCATGGTTGCTGCTCCTGCTGTTTTTTCTTGTTATTATTACGTATGTTCCACAGGTATCGTTATTTCTACCTGAATTTCTGGATAAATTGCACGGTTACTAAACCTGATGATACGTCAACGGGCAGCATGGCTGCCCGCTGTCGGACCTGTTCACAAGCCCGGGAGATTATACATGTCCACATTGCCGGAAATAAAAAAAATCCTTTATGTAACGGATTTGGGAAAACATACCCGCCCGGTGTTCCGTTTTGCCCTCAGTCAGGCCCGTCATTATGATGCAGCTCTTCTTATGCTGCATGTGGTGGAACCGTTGGGGCCGACGGGCAAGTTCTACATGGACATCTACCTTAATGAGGATGCAGCGACCCACTTCCAGGAAGAGGGGCAGCGGGAAGTGCTGGCGAAAATGAAGAAGAGGCTGCGTCTGTTTTGTGACGAGGAGGTTGGGGCCTGTGAAATGAAAAAACCACCGGTAACCGAAATTATGGTTTCATCCGGTGAACCCAGCGAAGAAATCCTGCGACTGGCGGATAAGCACAAAGTGGATTGCATTGTTATCGGTCGGAGTACCCATGCCCTTCTCGGCGGCAACATGATGGGCTCTACTGCCAGACGGGTGACGAGGCACAGCAAGGTGCCTGTTCTGCTGGTGCCCAATCGGTAATATAGACGTATCCGACTCCATCGGCAAAGAACATCTCCGGTGAATGCCCGATATGCTGACCTGATAATTACATGCGGTTACAGGACAAGAAGGAACAACTATCCCGGTAACTACTCACAGCCACGCCATCTTCGAAGTCTCCGCTTATCTGCGCAAATATGACGCGGCTGTAAGCAGTTACAGGTCTGAGGTAATGAAAACGCATAGTTATTTGCCCTGTGAGGAGTTACCTATCCCAGGGCCACATCCAGGGTCATCATAATGGCAAATCCGGCCATAACCCCTATGGTCGCAACATCCGAGTGCTTTTCAGCCTGTGATTCCGGTATCAATTCCTCGGCGACCACATAGATCATCGCTCCTGCTGCAAAGGAAAGAGCATAGGGAAGCAGGGGACGCATCAACAACACGGCTGCCGCCCCGATAAGGCCGGCAATTGGTTCCACAAAACCTGACAGCTGACCATACCAGAAACTTTTCATGCGTGACATTCCCTCTCTGCGCAGAGGTACGGCAACTGCAGCGCCTTCGGGAAAATTTTGAATACCAATGCCAATGGCCAGAGCAATAGCGCTGCCAAGGGTAGCTCCAGGAAAGCCTGCGGCAACCGCCCCAAAGGCAACACCGATGGCCAGGCCTTCCGGAATATTATGCAGAGTAATGGCCAGTACCAACAGAATGGAGCGATGCCAGTGGGTGTGGATGCCTTCGGCCTCACTCACAGGAAACCCCGGGTGCAGGTGTGGGAGGATTTTATCAGTAAGCCAGAGAAAAAAGCCTCCTCCCAGAAAGCCGATCAGGGGTGGTAACCAGGTAATGCCTCCGTTTTCCTCAACCATGGCAATTGCCGGAGCCAGCAGTGACCAGAAACTGGCGGCAATCATGACGCCTGCAGCGCCCCCGAGCATACCATCCATGACCTTGCGATTAATGGTTTTAAAGAAAAAGACCAGGCAGGCGCCAAGAGCGGTGACCAACCAGGTAAAACCGGTGCCGATCAGGGTCTGCTGGATGGCGGAAAGGTGTTGAAACCAGTATATCATAGCAAAATCTCTTTAGAAGTTTATCCGTAACAGAAGCCGGAAACCAGGAGACGGAAACCGGAGTTGGTTTCCGCCTGTGGCGGTATAACAGCGAATCTACATCCTGGGTTTCTGTTTCATCTTTTGTTGTGTCCAGCCGCTGGACATGGACGTATATCCGGAAACTGTCCACAAAGAAATGTTGTATCAGGCTGTTTTCATAACAGCAAAGCCGTGTCATGGTTGCGGCTGTGACCTGTGAAATCCTGGGCCGGCCATGCTGATTTGTTG
>CAZURY010000151.1:0-5406 GCA_964623145.1 uncultured Desulfobulbus sp.
ATGGGGTTTATGTGGCGCTTACCGATATTTGACATAGATTTGATTTTGAAAATATCTAATCCATGCCAAACATCGAGAAAGTATTAATATATTACGTTAAAATAATACAGGAAATTAGTCGATCATCCCATTTAAATTTTAGCGACTGTGCCAATTGACCTTCTGTGGGCCGTTCTTTATCCCCATTTCTGTCAATATTAGCTAACTTCCTCTGTATCACGGACACCCAATTTCGAGGCTCACTGAGTGCGACAACGCTCTCACCTGACAATATCTCTCGATGCTCAGGTATATCGCTGGCCAGCACTGGTACACCATTTCCCATGGCCTCAAGTACAGCATTAGGAGCCCCCTCGTGCAACGAGGGCATGAGGAGTAAATCCACATTGTACCAAATCTGTTCGGCCTCGACCCACCCCATGAAGTAGACCCGATCCTCTAAACCATTACGTTGCACCTGTTCCTTGAGAATCTCCTTATCCGGTCCGGTCCCATAAAGATACAGCTGAGCCTGTTCCGGCTTGATTTCCTTTATGATCTCCAAGAGAAAGCGCTGATTTTTTCGAGGCTCCAATACTCCCACGCAGGCCAGATGAAACGGAGGTCCTATTTTTCGTGCTGCTCTCTTTTTCCTGACACCAGGAGAGCAGACAACGTCATTGCGGAGGACCCCGGTTTCCAGTGGCGTGAACAATCTGTGGCGTTTGATGATTTTCCTGGTCAGTGTTTCAGACACTCCATACATTCTGGTTCCGACAATGGCAAGCCCTTCCAGCAGGTGTTCCAAAGCAATGAGCCAGTCTGGCCTTCCAATTATCCTGTGGTTTTCAATGGTATCTGCTCTGACAAACACTACCAGGGGAACATGCCTGAGTAAGCGAACCGGTTGGAGCAACAGAGCGTAGTTGTGACCAAAGGCAAACAGTCGATCCACATGGTACCGGAAACCTATGAGCAGCAATTGCAAAGGAGCAAAAAGATGGAAAAATGCCCAGAAGAGATAGCCGGATGTTCTCGTTTCCGGCCATGGAAAGCGATGAAAATGGCAATTGGGATGGTCTATGGGAAAACGAACCACGGCCAGATAATGGACAGTATGCCCCCGGTCAAGCAGGGCTCGGATGGCCCGAAACAGCCGCTTGCAGAATCCGCCCGGCTTGGGGCGGTAGTAACAGGTGAGTACCGTTTTTGTCTTGTTACGAGCAGGCATCTATCTTTTGCCACAAGAGATAGATATAGATCGACCACAACCTGTACCCATGATCGCGTTGACCTTGCCGATGCTGAAGCAGGAGTTCTCTGACAGCACCTCCGTTGACCGGCGAATCCGTCGTAAGCAGCAACTCCTCCAGTTCTGTACCAAGTTCTTTTCGAAACCACTTATGGATCGGAACACCGAATCCCTGTTTTCGTCGCTGCCAGATTGATGAAGGCAACAGATTCTGAAAGGAATACCTGAGCATGCGTTTTCCTGTCAAACCATGACGGTGCCAAGAACGGGGCAGAGAAAACGCCAGGCCAATGACCTCGCTATCGAGAAAAGGAGCCCTGGTTTCCAGAGAACAGGCCATGGAGGCGCGATCCACCTTGACAAGAATATCCTGGGGCAGGTAGATAAGCGCATCCGCGATCATCATCTGCTGAATGTCGTCTGGCTGACATTGTTCGGGCAGCCCGGGTGGCCGATGCCCCTTGCCCTCCAGATCTGGAAACAGCCGACAGAACATTTGCTTGGAATAAAGAACCGGTGCCACATAGGGATTCTCCCATTGCATCCGATCGATGATATCCTGAAAGAGATGCGCTTTTTTCAGAATGGATCGACTATGATGCTGCATGGGCTCTGGCAGTTTTCGTATCAATCTGCCTGCCCCCTGGCGCAACAAACGGGGTAACCTGGTGTACCAGCGCAGGATGGCCCTGGCCTGATAACGCTGATATCCGCTGAACAGTTCATCCCCACCATCTCCGGAAAGTGCTACTTTGACATGACCGGCAGCCACTTTGGAAACCAAGGTCGTCGGCAGGAGCGAAGAATCGGCAAAGGGCTGGCCGATGTTGTTCAATACCAGATCGATAAGCTGCTGCCGGCCCCAGTCTTCGAGCAACTCCACATGATGATCGGTACTACAATGTTCAGCGACCTGCTGAGCAAAGGGGCTTTCGTCGTAGGAGGATTCCCTGAAACCTATAGTAAAGGTCTTGACACGAACTCCCAGTTCCCGCGTCATAATGGAGACGACAAGGGAGGAATCCACTCCTCCGGAAAGAAAGGCGCCCACCTCGACATCAGCAACAAGGCGTTTCCGGACAGCCTGAATAAACAGTTGCCGAAGCCGACATGCCGCTTCCTGCTTCGTTTCCTGCCAAACGGTAAGAGGCATTGACCAGAACGGCTGCTGTCGGAATGACTGGCCACGCCTCCACTCCAGATAATGACCAGGCAGGACTTCACTGACCTCCCGGTACGCGGTTGTACCTGGCAAATAGTAGCCATAACGCAGATAATCAGCGGTTGAATCAAGATCCTCATGCCAGGGATGATCCGAGAGGCATGAGAGGGATGGCAGTTCCGACGAGCAAAAAAAACTTTCTTTACCCACCTGGAAATACAGGGGTTTTTTCCCCATCCGATCACGACAGAGCAAAAGTTGCTGCTCATGTTCATCCCACAGGGCAAAGGCCCACATACCTTCCATCCTTTCGATAAACCTCACCCCCTCAACAGCAAGCCCGGCCAGTAGCACTTCCGTATCGCCGCTGCTGCAGAAGGCCCAGTCACCCTCCAGGGCCCTGCGCAACTCTTCGTAATTATATATTTCTCCGTTAAAACTCAAAACATACCGGCCAGCCGGATCAACCATGGGCTGACGACTGGCTGACAGATCAATAATAGACAGGCGGCGATGACCGAGAAATACGTTGCCAGAATGCCAGATCCCGTGGTCATCCGGCCCCCGATGTGCCATTCGGGCAAGGCTCTGGTTCATACAGCGGGCAAGATCACCAACCGGTCGTGAAGGATCGAAGAGAAATGAGATACCACACATCAACTCAATCCCCGATTAAAGCCGACTGTCTGCCTGTAAAGCCTGGCATATGTCCTGGCACAGATTTTCCAACTCACTCCTTTTCTCTTGAGAGTCTGACGGGCTGACCGCCCCAGCTGCAACCGTTTTTCCGGGGAAGCGACAAGTAATTGGAGGTGTTCTGCCAGGGTTTTGATATCCCCGACAGGAAACAACAACCCATTTCGTCCATGTTCAATCAGCTCGCTGATACCGTCGATATCCGACCCGATAACAGGGATAGCTGCAGCCATGGCCTCAACAACACTATTTGGCCGCCCTTCCCTGTAACTGGCCTGTACAAGAATATCGGTAATAGCAAGCAGATCGATGACTTCTTCTGGCGGTACCCTGCCGGCAAAGGTTATCCGGTCGGAAAGACCGCTCTTTTGGGCCAGCTTCTCTAAATTGTTCTGCTCCGAACCGGTCCCGGCGATAATTAAATGCCATGACCGGTCCATGGTGCTCCGGGCCAACGCCTTGATAAGCAGGTCAACCCCCTTCACAGGTACCAGGTTCCCGAGCACAAGAATACGGACCTCCCCATCTCTGTGATGCGGTACAAGTGAAAGCAACCGTTCACTTACCCCGTTGGCAATGCAACGCACCTCTGCCTCTTTTTTTCCATACCGTTGGCAGATACTTTCGGCCATAGCAGTGGAGACTGTTACCACGGCACGGGAGAGAGCCAGACAGGAGCGCAACACCAGGCGATGGGGGAGCGAAGTGCTCGCACGGCTCACATCTTCACCACGGAGGGTAGTGATCACTGGAGTACGTGTCAGTACACCGACCATCCCGGCAACAACCCCGTTGATGGCCCAATGTGCATGGATAACATCAGATTTCAATGCATACTTCATCGTATGCCAGAACATGCAAAAGAAAAAAGAAGGGATCAGAATAATGGCGAATTTCGAAGTTGCCAGGGCCACGGGCAATCCACCGGAACCGTGGGCCAGAACCTGCAGCCTATGCGGGGCATAGCCAAAGGTATGCACTCTGACGTTTTCGAATTCCCCACGCTCATTGTTGCCCCGGTCATCAGGTGTCACGACCGTGGAGACAATCTCCGGCGGCATATGACGAATGAGCCGCAAAATAAAGATGCCACTCGTGGAAGAAGGATAGAGTGGAAAGGAAGTGGTGAGATGGAGGACCCGGAGGTTACTGGACTCGGTCATACCGCATCTGGGAGATCTGTTCGGAGACAAGTCCGATCATGAAGATAATGATTGCCGAGTTAAAAAGTAATGCCGACATATTCGTGAAGCGGCCTTGAGTAAAAAATGTGTAAAGATAGTAGCCGAGACCAGTACAAAAAAAGAACATACTGACCGGGAGAAATATACGCAATGGTGCAAAAAGAGTGGCTATTTTAGTGATGATAAGAAAAAAACGGACACCATCACTGACAAGTTTGATCTTGCTCTTGCCTTGTCTAACCCTGGTCTTGATGGGAACATATTTCACGCTCCGGCCACTGCGCAGGTAGGCCATGGTCAGGGTGGATGGATAGGAAAAAGTGTTGGGAAGAAGGTAGATGAACTGACGAACCGTCGAATTACGGACCAGCCTGAAGCCGGAGGTCAGATCCTCGACCCTGAATTTCGTGACATAGGAGGCCAAGCGATTATAGAACCAATTGGCGATATCACGGTGCATGGCGGTCGCGGATTTTCTGCTTCTGGCCCCTACCACCATGTCAAACCGGTCTTTGTGTTGCAGGAGACGGGCGATATCCGCCGGGTCATGCTGACCATCCGCATCCATCATCACGATCCATTCACCCTGCGCAAGCCGCAAGCCTGTTTTTACTGCTGCGCCATTACCGATATTGTAGGGATGTGGCCAGACATTGGCGCCGGCCTCCATGGCGACCTGAAGGGTATTGTCGGTCGAACCGTCATCGACCACCAGAATCTCGAAATCAGGATGTAGTTTTTTTATGGCGGCAATGGTTGCCCCGATACTTTTTTCCTCATTGTAGGCAGGCAGCAGTATGGTTACGTCAACCGTTTTTTTCACATCCTGCATGCTCTGGCCCTCTCCTGTTCGTGAATCTTGTCCACTTTGCATTCGATTATAGCAGAAAGTAAATAATTGGAGAAAGATAGAAATTCAGACAAAGAAAGAAAAACCAGATACAGCCTATTAACCGACTGGAATCCCGAGATCCTCTACCTGTAAGGCGAGAAATCTCGTTAGGGCCACAAAAAAAAGCAGATGGAAATTATGGAGTATGAATGACTGTGATAAAAGCGGATGAAAGGAAGCCCGAAGTGGCTGGGGGACAGGGATTCGAACCCCGATAGGCAGAGTCAGAGTCTGCTGTCTT
>CAZURY010000152.1:0-5392 GCA_964623145.1 uncultured Desulfobulbus sp.
GTGTTTTTACTTAGCCATCTAATAGCATGATTTTTACTTTTTACGGGTTCATCAATTGTAGCTGTTAAAATAAATAAAAATGAAAATAATTGTCCCGAAGTCAGAGCACCCTCTTTTTCTCTCCGGAAAACGGCGTCCAGCCCGATTGAAATGATAGAGATCCGGCGTGCAATTGGTTTCCTGTGACAGCCATTTTTACTCCGTCATCGCCTCCGCACACTCCTCGGCAACCATATCGGCAAACGCACCAGGACTCATCGGCGCAAGATTCTCGCCATTTTTTTTCCGGACGGTGACAGTACCCTCTTCCCGCTCACGTTCACCAATAATCAGCATATACGGCACTTTCATTACCTGCGCTTCACGAATTTTATAATTCAGCTTTTCGTTGCGCAGGTCTTTTTCCACCCGTACACCTTTCTTGCGCAACTGCTCGTATATTTGACGGCAATAGTCGGCCTGATCGTCCGTAATATTAAGTATCCTGGCCTGTTCAGGAGCCATCCACAAGGGAAAGCTGCCGGCATAATGCTCAATAAGGACACCGATGAAACGTTCCAGCGACCCCATCAGAGCCCGGTGGATCATAATCGGCTGATGTTGCGCTCCGTCCGAACCGGTATAGGTGACCTGAAAACGTTCCGGCAGGTTAAAATCAACCTGAATAGTTGAACATTGCCAGGAACGACCGATCTGATCCTTGATTTTGATGTCAATTTTGGGTCCGTAAAAAACTCCCTCTCCCGGGTCAAGTGTATAAGCCAATCCTTTTTTTTCCATGGCCTGCTTCAAGGCCTGGGTGGACAAATCCCAATGTTCATCCGATCCAACATATTTTTCAGGCCTGGTCGACAGGTAAACGTCATAGCTGTCAAAGCCGAATGTTTTTAAAATATGAAGATTAAGATCTATAATATTAAAAATTTCCTCTTCAAGCTGATCCGGACGACAAAAAATATGGGCGTCATCCTGAGTAAAACCGCGCACCCGCATCAGGCCGTGTAAGGCTCCCGTTCGTTCATAACGGTACACGGTGCCAAGCTCACACCAACGGATGGGAAACTCGCGGTAGCTGTGTTTATTGGCATTATACACCCCTATATGAAAAGGGCAGTTCATCGGTTTGAGCTGATACTTTACCTCATCGATCTCCATGGGCGCATACATATTCTCCCCATAAAAATCAAGATGGCCTGAGGTTTTCCACAAATCCTGTCGGGCAATATGCGGTGTATACAGCAACTCATAGCCATGGCGATAATGCTCGTCTTTCCAGTAATCCTCTATACACTTTCGCAGCATGGCGCCTCTGGGCTGCCAGAGAATAAGCCCGGGACCTATTTCGTCGGAAAGGGCAAATAACCCAAGCTGCTTGCCAAGCTTTCGATGGTCACGTTTTTTGGCCTCTTCCAGACGATTGAGATATTTTTTCAATTGTTTTTTGTCTGTAAAGGCCGTCCCGTATACCCTGGTCAGCATTTGCCGCTTTTCATCACCGCGCCAATAAGATCCGGCTACCCGAAGGAGCTTGAAAACCTTGAGCCAGGAGGTATCGGGAATATGCGGTCCCCGGCAGAGATCAACAAAGTCACCCTGCTGATAGAAACTGACCATGTCTTCGGCCATATCCTCAAGCAGTTCCACCTTATACGGCTCTTCTTTTTCCTGAAAAAAGGCAATTGCCTCTTCCCTGGACATTTCAATCCGTTCAACGGGTTGCCGTCGCTTTGCTATCTCCGTCATCCTGGCTTCAATGGCCGCAAAATCATCAGGAGAAAAAGGGGTCTCCCTGTCAAAATCGTAATAAAAGCCATCTTCAATGGCAGGGCCGATGGCGACTTTAACATCGCCTCCATACAGTTCTTTCACAGCCTGCGCCATGGCATGGGCCGTGGAGTGCCGGAGAATCTCAAGCCCCTGCTCGCTTGCAGCGGTAACAGGAACAAGAGTGCCATCCTCTTGCAAAGGAGATGACAGATCCATTGCTTTTCCATTGTACAACACCGCCAGCGTCTGCTTGCGAACCTTGTTGGATACCAGTTCGCGCAACGCCTGGGCAGCGGTGGTACCGGCGGCCAAAACAGCTTGTTCGCCATCCTGTAAGCTAACGGTGATTTCTGTCATAATCGGCTCATAAAAAGGAAAGGCTGATGATACAGCCGGTAACAGGCGGCATCATAGCCTTTTCAAAAAAACTGGTAGGCACGGGCGGGTTCGAACCGCCGACTTCTACCATGTCAAGGTAGCACTCTCCCACTGAGTTACGCGCCTACGAATATTCTTCAATCTAAATCCTGCAGATAATTAAAACAAAAAAAATCGGCAGTAAACTTTAAATAAATACCAACAAGACCATGGGCTGTCAAGAAAATATCAACAGGAAAAGAGGCAAAATCACCCCTCCATGGGCTGCCTGCTGTCGATTGCATGACCCAGGGTATGCTTGTCGGCATATTTAATATCCATCCCCATGGGAATCCCGCAGGCCAACCGGGTAACCCGGACTGAAAAGCGATGCAGTTGATCCACAAGATAGGACGCTGTTGCTTCACCTGGAACAGTTGAACTGGTAGCCAGGAGTATTTCTTCCAGATTCTCGCGAGTGATCCGCTGAAACAGCTCCCTGATCTTTAATTCGTCCGGCCCCATACCGTCCATGGGCGACAATACCCCATGCAGGATATGATAGACCCCCTTATAACAGCCGGTCTTTTCAATCGCCATCATATCTCCAGGCTGTTCCACCACACAGACAAGCCGATGGTTACGCCGCGCATCACCACAAACAGGACAGGGATCGGTCTCTGAAAAGGCAAAACATCCGGAACACAGACGAATGGATTCATGAAGACGGCTGAGGTCGTCAGCCAGGGACAGCGCCTGGGCTGCAGGTCTGCGCAGGAGAAAAAGCGCCAGCCTGGTCGCTGTTTTCGGGCCAATACCGGGCAATTTTGACAGATCCCGGATCAGTCGTTCAAGAGCTGGAGGAACGGCCTGCATATCAGTAAAGAATCAAAACATACCCGGCAGGTTCATGCCACCGGTCAGCTTGCCCATCTCCTCTTTGCCAAGTTCCCGGGCCTTGTTCAATCCGTCGTTGACGGCGGCAAGCACCAGATCCTGCAACATTTCCACATCGTCGGGGTTAACAATGGACTTTTCAACAGCAAGCCCAACCAACTCGCCTTTGCCGTTTACCGTGGCCGTTACCATACCACCTCCGGCCGTACCAGTGACAACCTTACGGGATAATTCCTCTTGAATTGTTCCCATTTTCTGCTGAAACTGCTGGGCCTGTTTCAACAAATCTCCCATATTCATAAACCTGCTCCTCCTCTGACAGTTCCGTTATCAACAGCCTGCGCGTGTCTCATTGCCCTTTATTCCCGGGTTCCCCCAATACTCCACCAATCGGACCCCGAAAACGCGGCCCGACCCGAATATCGCCAACCTGTCCGTTAAAGACCTCCAGGGCATCAAGAACCAAAGGATCACGAGCCAGGGCTCGACGTTCCAACCGGGGGCTGATGGCGCCGTCAGGATCAACCTCGCAGCTGCCGTCATCCGACACCTTAAACACCAGGGTAAACGGCTGCTGGAAAAAATCTATGGCGAACTCGGTTAAATGTCGAATATGCTCCTGATTTTTCAAAAGATTACAATCAGCCGACTCATCATAATGGATGACAAGTTCCTCTTTTTCCAGATCTTTTTCACCCAGAGTAACAGTTACCGCCTTTTGCAGGGTTGCTGCCATCCACGGTTTTCGATCGCGTACATATTCTATAAACTCAGGCCAACGACGTTTGATATCCCGTTGACTGTACCTCGCCTTGTCAGGCTCTTTTTCTTCGGCAACCTTTTTTAGACTCTCAGGCAGTTTTTTTTTCGTCTTCTCGCTAACCACTCGTTCCTGCGCGAAACTCGCCTGTTTACCTCTTTCCCCTTTTCTCTCTTTTTGCGTATCATCTGCAGGTAATGGCTGTCGCGATGCCCCGACTGCTCCCGATGAGGGGCGAAGATCCGCCTTTTGGGGAGTCCTCTGCGGCATTGAATGGGGGACGGACGACGGACTTTTTTTCAACTCCGGAGACGACGCCCGGCCAAGCTCCTGTCCTGCTCCACTCAGGAGATTGTCCAGGCGGACCAGAAGCTCTGAAACAGGTTGCACCTCTCCCACCTGTACCGCTGCAATAAAGGCCATTTCAATGGCAAGTCTCGGTTGCGAAGAAAAATGAGCCCGCTCCAGCCCGTCAAGCAGGATATTGAAAAGGGCGGAGATAGTAGACAGTGAATAGCGGCCGGCAAGGTTGGAGATGCGGCCAATATCTTCTTCCGGCAGGTCTAACCCCTGTCCTGAGCCCTTATGCAGGCTGCAGAATATCAAATGTCGAAACCAGGTCAGCAACTCGTTGCCGAACCGTTTGATATTCATTCCATGTTCGTACACCTTTTCAAGCTGCTCCATGGCCAGTCCGAGATCTCCGGCAAGCAGCGCCTCTCCAAGGTCGGCGATGACCTGGCCACTGACAAGCCCGAGCACCTCTGCCACCTCATCGGCCGTGACCTCTTTGCCGCAATAGGAAAAAATCTGGTCAAGGAGACTCAGACCGTCACGCACACTGCCGCCGGCCTCACGAACGACAAGGTCCACGGCCTTTGGTTCAACGGAAATGCCCTCTGATTCGGCAAGACGAGCATAGTGTGCTGCCAGCTCCCTGCGGCTGACTCTTTGCAGTTCATAACGCTGACAGCGGGATAATATGGTTACCGGCACCTTATGCAGCTCGGTGGTGGCAAACATAAAATAAACATGATCCGGGGGCTCCTCCAGTGTTTTGAGCAGGGCATTAAATGCCTCGGTTGTCAGCATATGCACTTCATCAATAATGATGATTTTAAAACGTGCACTGGTCGGCATAAACCGAATGTTCTCTTTCAGGTCCCGAATTTCCTGGATACCACGGTTTGAAGCGCCGTCGATTTCATGCAGATCCACACTGGAACCAGCGCTGATCTCCTGACAAAAGCGGCAGACATTGCATGGCGTTGCAGTCGGCCCCTGTTCACAGTTGAGCGCCTTGGCCATGATTCTGGCCAGCGTTGTTTTTCCGGTTCCCCGTATGCCGCTGAAAATAAGTCCGTGCGGCACACGACCTGCGGCGAGAGCGTTCTGCAGAGTTCGGACAATAGTCTTCTGACCCACCACCTCTTCAAAGGTCTGCGGTCTGGATTTTCTGGCGAGAACAAGATAGGACAACGGTTACCTGCGCGGTTAGAGGAAAATCACATCGGGCAAAAGAAACAACCAGTGGCGGGCTCAATTCAGGGTTTACAATCCCGACCACGACAAAAGACGAAAATTGTTTTCCGGGCTCAAACCCTGTAAAAC
>CAZURY010000153.1:0-5388 GCA_964623145.1 uncultured Desulfobulbus sp.
GGGTTATTACCGGTACCTTGACCCTGAAGGATGAAAAAACCAACCAGCCGCGCCGTTTTATTACCGTCCCGTTGATGTGGAATAACGACCTGGCCATGAACCTTGAAAAGAACGGGGTTAAGTATACTGTTCGTCAGAATTCGAACTGGCTGGGGAAATTTCTTCTCAACTGGGTGCTGCCCTTTGGTCTGCTCTTTTTGTTCTGGGGCTGGATGGCCAAGCGCATGGGCTCCATGGGAAGGGATGTCCTCAATATTGGAAACAAAATCCATATTCATCCCGCCGATCTTCCCAAGGTGACCTTTGATGATGTCGCCGGGCTTGAAGAGGCCAAGCAGGAACTTAAAGAAAGTGTTGATTTTTTAAAGGATCCCACCCAGATCCAGAAGCTGGGTGGCCGCATGCCCAAGGGCGTTCTGATGGTCGGCCCTCCCGGTACCGGCAAGACGCTGCTGGCCAGGGCTGTGGCCGGTGAGGCAGAGGTGCCGTTTTTTTCCATCAGCGGTTCCGAATTTATCGAGATGTTTGTCGGTGTCGGGGCGGCACGGGTACGTGAACTCTTTGAGCAGGCCCGTAAAAAGGCGCCCTGTATTATCTTTATTGACGAGCTGGATGCCATTGGACGGTCACGCGGTATCGGCCCGGCCATGGGAGGGCATGATGAACGGGAACAGACCCTCAACCAGATTCTCACCGAGATGGACGGCTTTGATCCTTCCACCGGCGTTGTTGTCATGGCGGCCACGAACAGGCCGGAAATTCTGGATAAGGCCTTGATGCGGGCCGGGCGTTTTGATCGGCAGGTTCTGGTCGATAAACCTGATCTTAAGGATCGTGAGGCGATTCTTAAACTGCACGCTAAAAGACTGACAATGGGTGATGATGTGGATTTGAAGGTCGTGGCCCAGCGGACGCCCGGCTTTACCGGTGCGGATTTGGAAAATATATGTAATGAAGCGGCCATTCAGGCCCTGCGCCGCAAGGCCGATGCGGTTTCCATGATTGATTTCGAGGCGGCCATTGATCGCATTGTTGCCGGTCCGGAGAAGAAACATCGGGCGCTTAACCCGGAGGAAAAGCATCGGGTTGCCTTTCATGAATCCGGTCATACCCTGGTGGCAGTGACCGTACCCACCGGCGAGCCTGTACATAAGGTTTCCATTATTCCCCGGGGTGTTGCCGCCCTTGGCTATACCATGCAGTTGCCGGTGGAGGAAAAATTTCTTTCCACCGAAGCAGAGCTGAAAGATCAGATCGCCATCCTGCTCGGTGGCCGGGTGGCTGAAGAGATTGTTTTCGGGGATATTTCCAGCGGCGCTTCCAATGACCTGGAACGGGCCTCGGAAATTGCCCGATCAATGATCACCCGTCTGGGCATGAGTAAGAAACTCGGCCCCCTGACCTACGGCAAACATCAGGACCTGCAGTATCTCGGAATCCAGGGCCAGGAAGAGCGCAACTACAGTGAGGCCACAGCGCAGATGATCGATGAGGAGGCGCGGCAGATCATAGAAGATCAGCATCGGATCGTCACCACGATTATCACGGAAAAACGTAAGATTCTTGAGGCACTGTCCGTCCGACTTGAAGAAAAAGAGGTTATCGGCGGCGAGGAGGTACAGGAGATCATCAAAAAGGCGGAAGGGGAAAAAGAGCAGTAAAGACATGACGGATTCCTCACGTAGTATATCGGCGCCTGCGGCGGAGCTGCTTACCTTAAAAGAGGTCATTGCCATGGGCGTCGGCGGCATGGTTGGTGGCGGCATTTTTTCCGTCCTTGGCCTGGCCATCGCCCAGGCCGGTCATGCTGCGCCTGTTGCCTTTGCCCTTTGCGGAGTGATTGCCCTGCTGACCGGTTTGTCCTATGCCCGGCTCGGCACCGCTTTCCGTTCGGATGGCGGTTCATTCACCTATCTTGAGCATGCCTTTCGTCATCCCAATATTTCAGGCTTTGGAGGCTGGCTGCTGCTGGTCGGTTATATCGGCACCATGGCCCTGTACGCGTATACCTTCGGCGTCTATGGATCGGCAATGCTCGGTAGCGGCAGCGCCCATGGCCAAGGGATGCACCATCTCCTGGAGACGCTCATTCTCCTGAGTTTTCTCGGAGTCAATCTCTATGGAGTCAAGGCCAGCGGGACCAGTGAACTGATAATAGTCACAGTGAAGATGCTGATCCTTTTTCTTTTCGGCTCCATCGGCCTCTTTTATGCCAAACCCGACCACCTGTTGCCTGTTTTCAATCAGGGGTATGGTGGGGTTATCATGGGCGCGGCATTGATTTTTGTTGCCTACGAGGGATTTGAGCTGATTCCCAATGCCGCCAATGAAATGGTTGATCCCGAGCATAATCTTCGCCGCGGCATTCTCTGGTCGATTGTTATTACCATTGCCGTCTATGTCCTGGTTTCCCTGGTTGCGGTGGGCAATCTGCTGCCCGATGAGATTATCCGCTATAAGGAATATGCCCTGGCTGTGGCCGCCAAGCCCTTTCTTGGTCAGGCCGGTTTTCAGCTTATCGGACTGGCGGCCCTGTTTTCAACCGCTTCGGCCATCAATGCCACCATGTTCGGCACCGCCCGGCTGGGCATGGTTATGGCTACGGAAAAAGCCCTGCCCATGGTCTTTGCCTTTCGCCGGAAACAGAACAATATTCCCTGGGTCAGCCTGCTGGTCATCACCGGCCTGACCATTGCCTTTGTCAATCTGGCAAACCTGACCATTATTTCCTCCTTTGCCAGCTCAACTTTTTTATTGATCTTTGCTGCCATCAACCTTTCCGCCTTCAGGTTACGCCATCGTATTCATGCGGGCAAAATCATTCCCCTGGCCGGATTGTTGTTTTCCATGCTTTCCTGGTTGGCCCTGCTGGTTTACCTTTTCCGGTCTAATCGTCCGAGTCTTTACTGGATCGGTGGTCTGTACGCCACCGTCTTCTGCGCAGAAGTGCTTTTTTCCAAACGACGCTGGATCATGCGGGAAGTGGAAGAGCTGGAAGCACGGTGACGGTGTTTTCTCCGTAGATCGGATGATGCAGGAGGATTCACCACCATGCTGTTGGGTTTTGGTCACGGATTACGACGGCAGAAGTGACGGGACTGGGCCTGGAAAAACCAGGCTGATACAGGGTCAGGCCATGGCAGACGTGCAGTGGTTCGTCTACGGCTGCTGCCCATGCAGTGCTGACACAACAAAATATGCAACGTACATTCAAAGCACTGTCCCGATACGCTGACGTTCTGTCGGCGCAATGGCTGCTCATCGTCTCCATTGCCGGTGTTGTCGGAACATCCCTGTATCTCCGGCGGATTCCCCCGCTTGTCCGGGAGGATTTGGAGATCATCTTCATCCTGGCGGTTTTGTTCATTGCGGTCAAGGGTCTTGAACGAAGCGGCCTGCCGGCCTGGCTGTCACGGAAAATCGAAGGGGGTGCCTTTCTTCCGGCCAAACTGGTCTGTGTCACCTTCTTTTTGTCCATGCTGGTCACCAATGATGTGGCCTTGCTGGTCATGGTTCCCCTCACCCTGGCTCTCAACACGGACCGCAAGGACGTTCTTGTTATTCTCGAGACCCTGGCAGCCAATGCCGGTTCGGCGCTGACCCCGTTCGGCAATCCGCAGAATCTGTTTATCTACTGGTACTATCACCTCGGGCCACAAGAATTCATAGCCACCATTGCCCCTTTTTCCCTGCTCTTCCTTGTCCTGTTGATCCTGGCCGCGTTCAGTGTCCGCCTGCAAAATGACGGCGTGCCGCATTATCCCTCCTTACAACTCCATTGCACGGCATGGATCTATCTCCTGCTGCTGTTTCTTGTCATCCTGACCGTACTCAGAGTTCTTCCGGCCTGGATCGGCTGTATCGTTGTCGCCTATGCACTCCTCTTTGACCGGAAGAGTCTGGGGATCGACTATTCTCTTCTCTTTACCCTGATCTGTTTTTTCATTATCTCGGAAAACATGAAGGGAATCCTGGCCCTCAGGTTGCAGCACCCGGCCCACATCTTTCTGTCATCCGCCCTGGCCAGTCAGGTGATCAGTAATGTTCCGGCGGCCCTGCTGTTTGCCAAGTTTACCCCCCACTGGCAGGCCCTGCTCTGGGGTACCAATGTGGGCGGCTTCGGCAGCCTCATAGGCTCCCTGGCCAACGTCATTGCCTACAGGCTCTACCTGACCCATGACGAGACCAGCAGGTACCTGGCCTTTACCGGAAAATTTTTTCTCTTCGGCTATGTCGCCTTTGCCGTCGGGATCACCATGTACTTAGTGCTGCCGGGAATGAGAATTTGATCCTCTCCGGTTATTCAGACATGCGCCAGATAACCACAAGGGCAATAATGGCGGAAAGGGCAAGGACAAATGTTAAGCATTTTACAATCCATGTCGGAATCATTGCCACATCCAGTTTTGCCAGTTTTACATGCAGATGATTATATCGCCAGCCGGCAAGAAAAAAGGCAGTGGCGCTGACAATGAAAAGAATTACCGTAATGAAGCGAATACTCCAGAAGGGGATGGTATCCAGCATAAAACGTCCTACGGCCAGTCCGGAGGCAAGAAAGGCCAGCCCGGTTCTCATCCAGGCGGCATAGGTTCGTTCATTGGCCAGAACGGTTCGATCAAGAGCGAGGGTGTTATTGTCCGGTTGTTTGGTTGTTCCTTGAGATATTGTTTTACTCATAATGGTTGATTCCTGCGCTGTTGCAGAATAATCAGCGTATTTTGCATGGATAAAAAATAACGGTTTATTTATGACAGACCGGGAAAAAGCTGCTGTAATCCTTCGGCAATCATTTGAATGCCGATTGCCGAAAGCAAAAGTCCCATAATACGGGTAGCTATGTTCAGACCTGTGATTCCCAGTCGTTTGCCGATGGGTTCCGCAAGGAGCAGCGTCAGCCAGACAATAGCCGCAACCGCAACAATACAGAGACTGATCAGCACATGATCCGTCAGAGTTGCCGCCTGCTGACCTCCGACAACCACCAAGCTGATAGCCCCGGGACCGGCCAGCAGAGGAATGGCCAGCGGCACTACCGCGACTTCTTCTTTATCGCTGTCGGCATCTTCCTCTTCCGGACTGCGTTTGACCCTGCTCTGTTTTGCATGCATCATGGAAATGGCCATAAGCAGGATTAATAAGCCGCCGCCTGTGCGAAAGGCGGGGATGCCAATGCCGAAAAAGGCAAGCAATGGTTTGCCGATCCAAGTGGAGATGAGAAGGACCAGGCCAACGGACATTGCTGTTATCCTGGCGATGGAGCGGGCCTCTTGGGGTGATCGGTCCCCGCAGAGTGAGAGAAAAACCGGTATGGCACCCAGGGGGTTAACAATGGCCAGAATGGCGATGAGGGTTTTGATAAAGAGTGTATGTTCCATATGGTTCAAA
>CAZURY010000154.1:0-3110 GCA_964623145.1 uncultured Desulfobulbus sp.
ACGCAAGTTATTACCATTTCGGAAAGATACTGTCAATAATTCCTCACATTCGATTGATGATGACGTCGTAAAAACTTTGATCTATGGCGTCTTGTGCCGAAACGTACTGCCTGTATTGTTTGAGACCCGCCTTCAGCCACTCCTCGGAGTCTCGCAGGATAGCTATCTATTGTTTTTACTTGGCCATCTTTGAATACATTGTGACTTTTTACGAGATTATCATTTATGACCGCAGAAAAAAAAATCTCTTTGTCGACCTCGGAAATAGAAAAAGAAAACGTAAGCTGTCTTTACAGGATTACGAAAAATCTTGCCTCGTCTGCCAATCTGCAGCATTCACTTGGAAGAATAGTTGAAATTTTGAGTGAAGAAAAACAAATGGATAACGGGACGGTGACTATTATCAACCCGGTGACCGGCGAGCTGGAAATAGAGGTTGCTCACGGGATCAGCGCTGAAGCACGCAGGCGTGGGCGTTACAGGTTGGGGGAGGGGATTACAGGTAAGGTTGTCTCTACAGGCGAGCCTATCCTGGTACCGCAGATCGGAGAGGAACCGCTGTTTCTCAACCGAACAAGAACCAGGGGTGATAAACGTAAAAAAGAAAGTTCTTTTCTCTGCGTGCCGATTAAGGCGGCCAGTCAATGCATTGGCGCGTTGTCCGTGGATCGAATTTATAAAGATAATCTGGGCATGCAGTCGGAAGAAGATTTACGTTTTCTCACCGTGGTCAGTGGTCTGATATCCCAGACTGTCCAGAGGGTACAGAAGGCCAACGAGGAAAAAGAAGCGCTGCGCAGGGAAAATTCACAGCTGCGCAGGGAACTGAGCTCGAAAAACAGGATCAGGGATATAATCGGCACCTCATCTCGTATGCAGGAAGTGTTTGAGATGATACACCGGGTTGCCGATTCAAATGCTACAGTTTTACTGCGCGGGGAGTCGGGTACGGGAAAAACACTGGTTGCCAAAGCCCTGCATTATAAATCTCATCGGGCTGAGGGGCCGTTTATTGTTGTTAACTGTTCAGCATTACCTGAAACCCTGCTGGAGAGTGAGTTGTTCGGCCATGAAAAGGGATCGTTTACAGGCGCAAATGAGAGAAAGAAGGGCCGTTTTGAACAGGCCAAAGGCGGTACCCTGTTTCTTGATGAGATAGGTGAAATAAGTCCTGCCGTGCAGATAAAGCTGCTGAACGTGATTCAGGAACGGACCTTTCAACGTTTGGGCGGCACGGAAATAATTAAGGCGGACATACGCCTGGTGGCGGCGACCAATCGGAACCTGGAAACCGCCGTCAGTGAGATGCATTTCAGAGAAGATCTCTATTACCGACTTAATGTTTTTCCTGTTTATCTGCCGCCGCTCAGAGAGCGTAAGACGGATATTTTGCTGTTGGCTGAATATTTTCTGGAAAAATATTGTCAGGAAAATAATAAGCAGATAAGACGAATTTCCACCTCGGCCATTGATTTACTGACCCAGTATCATTGGCCGGGCAATGTGCGTGAACTACAGAACTGCATGGAACGGGCGGTCCTGATCTGTGATTCCGATTCCATTGGCGCAATCCATTTGCCGCCGACCTTGCAGAGCCCTGATTCCATACCATCCAGCGGACACCTGTCGCTGGCGGTAGCCGTGGAAAATTTTGAACGGGATATGATTATTGATGCTCTCAAACATACCCGGGGCAACCAGACCAAAGCAGCCAAGTATCTCGATACCAGCCTGCGGATTATTAATTATAAAATTCATGGATACAGCATAGATCCCAGGCAATATAAGGTGAAGAAATGAGGATATTGCTTCATGTCTGTTGCGGGCCCTGCACCGTGTACCCATTACAGGTGTTGCGGGATGATTCCATTGAGGTGACCGGCTATTTTTATAACCCTAATATCCATCCGTACCGGGAATTTAAACGGCGTATCGGCGGTCTTGCGGCCCTTGCCGAGAAAAAAAAATTTGCGGTTGAGATTGATCGTAATTATGGATTAACAGAGTATCTGCGCCGGGTCGTGCACAATGAAGATAAGCGCTGTTCAATCTGCTATGATATGCGTCTTGCCAGGGTGGCGGCCAGGGCAGTGGAGTTGGATATGGATGGGTTTACCACAACGCTGCTGTATTCAAGATATCAAAACCACGCGTTGCTGAAAGAAAAATGCGAGCAGCTGGCAGCAAAACATCGTATTGATTTTTTTTATCGTGATTTCAGAGAAGGCTGGCAACAGGGTATTGATGAGTCAATCGCCCTGGATCTTTATCGCCAGCCTTACTGCGGCTGTATTTATAGCGAGCAGGAACGATATGATAAAAAATTACGCAAGCGGCTCCGGCAGCGTGCACAACAAACAGCCTGAAAACCGTTTGGAACAAAGGAAAACAAACTATTGATACGGGATATTCTCAAGAGGAAGAAATATGTATAATATAATTGTGTTGGCGACCAACAACAAAAACAAGGTTAAAGAATTTCAGAATATTTTAAAGGATACGCCTGTCGAGATCAAGTGCTTGCAGGATTACGGCCCTCTGCCTGAAGCCATTGAAGACGGTGAAACCTTTGATGACAATGCCTATAAAAAGGCATTTCATTACGCAAGGGTCCTGGGTCTGCCGTGCCTGGCCGATGATTCAGGTCTTGTGGTTGAGGCCCTTGACGGCAGGCCGGGTGTGTATTCCGCCCGTTATGCCGGAGAAGATGCAACAGATAAAGATAATTGCGACAAGCTTCTTGAGGAGCTGGCGGGTAAGGATAACCGGAAGGCACATTTTGAATGCGTGCTCTCGCTGGCAACACCCGGGGGGCCGGCTCTGACCTGGGAAGGACGTTGTGAGGGTGAAATAACAACAGAGCGGCGGGGAGAATCCGGCTTCGGTTATGATCCCGTCTTTTTTTATCCTGAATTTGGCAAAACCTTTGCCGAGATATCAATGGAAGAGAAGAGCAGGGTCAGTCACAGGGGCAGAGCGCTGGCCGAATTTTCCGCCGAGATTGACAAGGTTCTGGTCTGGGTCAAGCAGCGAATGGAAGAAATAAAGCCGCCTAAACCTGATCATAAGGAGTTTGAGCATAACGACTGGTCGCAGGAACGCATGGTGTA
>CAZURY010000154.1:3210-5371 GCA_964623145.1 uncultured Desulfobulbus sp.
AGGGGAAAAGAGATTTTGTTCCATGTGTTTGATTTCCTCAATGCCGGAAATGACGATTTCCGGATCGGGCTGAAGCTCCTTGTCCGATAGCTTTCCTTCATACTCAAGATTGCTGAGTAAATATTTCATGCAGTTGATCCGGGCTTTTTTCTTGTTGTCGGAGCGGATGATGGTCCACGGTGAAAGGGTGCGATTGGATTCATTGAGCATCTGAAATTTTTTCACACTGTATTTATCCCAGAGTTTTTGCGCCAGGTTATCAACCGGAGAGAGCTTGTATTGTTTAAGAAGATCGGTTTGCCTGGCGGCAAAGCGTTTGGCCTGCTCATCTTTGGAAACCGAAAAATAAAATTTAAACAGTTTGATACCGTCTTTGACCAACATCTCTTCAAATAGCGGCACATCTTTTAAAAAACGTTTGTGCTGCTCGTCGCTGCAAAAGTTCATCACCGGCTCCACCATGGCGCGATTGTACCAGGAGCGGTCAAAAAGGACCAGCTCGCCGGCAGCGGGCAGGTGGGGCACGTAGCGTTGAAAATACCACTGGGTCATTTCCGTGTCACTGGGTTTGGCCAGGGCGATGACCTTGGTTAACCGGGGGTTGAGAAAGGCGGTAATTCGCTTGATGGTGCCGCCTTTTCCGGCGGCATCTCTTCCTTCAAAAATTGCAAGAATCCGCATGCCGCTTGCTTTCATGTAATTCTGCAGCTTCATCAATTCAATCTGCAGTCTCTTTAATTCGATCTCATATTCGAGATGGTTTTTTTTGATCCACAGCTGTCGTGTTCCTTTTCCCGGCTTGACCTTTTTATATTTTAAAGGACTGCCTTCCAGAAGTTGCATACTGATGGCATTGCCGTTACTCTTATTTTTTCTTGCAACATTGCCGCCGGCCATGAGGTGCACCCCTCCGGTAATCGTAGTTTTTTTGTGAAGCAGCGCCATACAGTAGAGGCGTGTGCTGCTCTGGTAACTATGCGGGTTAACCGACAAAACTGCCGAGCTTGATTCGCTGGGCGTCCATAAGTTCTTTTTCCCGGGCGCCTGATATGACTATCTTGGGGTCAGGAACAAAGTCCAGGTCAGAATTTCCCCTTTCGTAGGGGACGGCATTTAAAATTACTTTCATTGCATTCAGACGGGCAAGATGCTTGTTGTTTGAGCGAATAATCGTCCATGGCGCTATATTGGTGTGGGTTTTTTTGAGCATTTCATATTTCTGGGTGGTGAAATTATCCCAGCGATCCTGAGCCTGAACATCGATTTCGGAAAGCTTCCATTGTCGAAGGGGATCTGTTTTGCGCCGTTTAAAGCGTTTGGCCTGTTCTTCCTTGGTAACGGAAAAGTATAATTTAACCAGTGTGGTTCCCTGACGAACCAGGTCTTTTTCAAAGCCGATAACCCCGCGCATGAAGTTTTTATATTCCTCAGGCGTACAAAAACCAAAGACCTGTTCAACAACCGCTCGATTATACCAGCTCCGGTCAAAGAGAACGACTTCTCCGCCCCGGGGAAACTGGGCAACGTAGCGTTGAAAAAACCATTGGGTTTTCTCATGTTCAGTCGGTTTACTCAGGGCGACGACCCGGTAATGCTTTTCGTTCATATAGCGGGTAACCCGGCGTATGGTTCCACCCTTGCCGGCGGCATCACGTCCCTCAAAGAGAATAATCATACGGCGGTTATTGTTTTCCAGGCATTTCTGCATCCTGATTAATTCCGCCTGATAGGGCTTTAAAGCCTCCTCCCTGTAATAGCGGCGGATTGCCTTCTTCTGATATTTATTGAGACAGGGTTCCCCCTTTTTTAACTGCCGGTATTCTTTCAGCAATTGTTTCAGATTGACTTCCTTCTTTCGGAACAGGATTGTTTCCGGATTGGTGATTTTTTCCCTGGTCGGTTTTTGCTTTGCCGTATGTTTTGATACCACGTGCCTTTGCCTGGAAGCTTTGCTTTTTTTTGCAGGCGGTTTCACGGTTTTTGCGGGAGCAGAGGAAGAGGAAACCGCGCGTTTGTTCTGCCTTCTCCTTTTGTCGGGACGGGGATTTTCTCGGGTGGAATTTTGTTTCTTCTTTGCTGCCATCTTATTCTCCTGTTGCCGCAATGGTTTAATTGCTGTACCCGTATAGCACTAAGTACGGATTCTTCCCGGCTACCTTTT
>CAZURY010000155.1:0-5369 GCA_964623145.1 uncultured Desulfobulbus sp.
AACTCCCCAGGTATCACGCCGGGATATCATTACTTTGTTGAAACTTAATGACCAAAAATCAGCCAAAAGAGTCCGGCCGATGAAAATAAACGCTTTCCTCCAAAAGCAGAAGGTCATAACCTGCTTGAAAAGAAACGATAAAGTGCTTATAAAATGCATATACTCATAAGCTGGCAGGTTGCCCTTTCAGCAAAATCCGGGTCAGGGTCACAAAACATGTACCCTGCGGCCCTCAACAGGGGAGCAAAGCGTGGGCTCCAGATTTCCACGCCATACCAGTTTCATATTCATCGCACAAGGAGGATCTCCATGAAACAGCTTGTTGTTTACTCATCTCAAAGCGGGAATACCCAAAAATTAGCCGAAGAAATTTTTCGTCAGCTTCCCGAAGAAAAAGAAATCGCCCCTGTTTCAGAAGCGCCCGATCCCTCCGCCTACGATGTCGTCTGCATAGGATTCTGGCTTAAAGGTGGTCAACCTGACCCCGCCAGCCAGGCATATCTCAAAAAATGCGGTAACTGTAAGCTGTTTCTCTTTGCCAGTCACGGGGCCGCCCGGGGTTCAAATCCTGCAAAACTGGGTATGAACAAGGCCATTGAGCTTGCCGATGGGGCGACAATACTCGGTACCTTTTCCTGTCAGGGTGAAGTGCCGGCAAAGGTTCTTGAGAATGCCGCCAACAAGGATCCAAAACCGGATTGGCTGGATGACGCACCCTCAGCCAAAGGCCATCCAAACGGCAATGATTTTATGGACCTCAGCGAAGCGCTGACCAAGGCCGGCTTGAAAACCGAGGCCCCAACAATAAAGGGCAGTGTTGTTGACGGCAGCCATGCCATGTAAATAATCGTCCCTCTTAATTGATGGCGTCGTAAAAACTTCGATCGACAGCAAAGTGTGTCCTGTCGCGATTCTCAACATACCTAATGTATGGTTAAGAGCCGCCACAGAACACTACTCCTCGGAGTCTGCGCTTACCCGGAGTCTCGTTCCTCGCTTACCTGTATATCTGTGTTTTTACTTAGCCATCGAATAGCATTCGATTTTTACTATTTACGAGTTCATCAATTGAAAAATCTTCATTCCTACCGGCTGAAAACAGCAAACATTCAGCCCGGCATACCCTTTACCTCTTCCCGGCCAGTGTCTGGCCGGGAGGGTAACAAAGTCCCGCTACCAGTGGTATGTTTCCCCTCCAGCAGCCAGAGCCGCCACTGATCACGACTTCTGCGAACGGGCATACCTAAGCCTTTCGGCAGCGCTGCCAGCAAATCCGCCTCCATTCCCGGAATAAACCCGGAAACCAGATGAAAGCGTGGTTTCCAGAACAGGGAATGCTCAAAAAGTCGAATCAGAAGCCCCTTGTACAGGTTGGTGATAACAAGATCATAATCCATGGCCGGCAGGCTCTGGTGCAGGTCATGACGCAAAATTTCCACCCTGCCCTCACACCCGTTCAGCTCGACATTGCGCTGCGCCACCGATATCGCCAGGGGATTATTGTCTATACCCACAACCCGAACAGCGCCCAGTTTTGCCGCAGCGATGGCCAGCAAACCTGTACCTGTGCCAAGATCCAATACTGACTCGATCCGTTCCCCGGATTCACGCATGAGCATTTCCAGCACTTCCAGACAAAGACGAGTGGTGGCATGAAAACCGCTGCCAAAGATAACACTTGGATCAAGAATAACAGGCTGTCGTCCTCTCGTTACTGCCTGTTGCCGCTCCCATACCGGAGAAACCGAAAGATAGCTGGTGGCAAAAGAGGTAATATCCACACCGGCTTCCCAGTCCCGATACTCCAGATCAGCCTGATAGATGATGCGGGCGCCCTGCTGCCGGCAAATATCACGAACACAGGCCTCCCTGGGCTGATGAAAAAACAAAATAGCGCACTCATCCTCAATCCAGATGCCGATCAGATCAGGATCCGGTTTAAGCTCTATGTCCGCCCTGTCCAGATAATATACATAGAGGTGATGATAACGGCTATGGGGTTTTTGCAGCATTTTTCTCTCCGGTCTCCGGCGCTTTCACGCGTTTCGCTTCGACCTTTGTGAAATATCCGGGTTAATTTTAACAAGATTTTTTTATTTTTCTGTTCAATTACAATTTAACATGCTAAATTTTAACAAGATACAAATATAATTACTATAGTGACTCCACCGCCCCTCTCACCAGATAATGTTTGACATTCTCAGCGCCATGCGATGGCAGGATATCGTTGACATCCTCATCGTCTCCTACATCATCTACCGAATTATTCTCCTGATCCGCGGTACACGGGCAGTACAGATGCTGCTGGGTATTATAGTGATTACCGGGGTTTACTTTATTTCCGGCAGGCTTAACCTGTTGACCTTGCACTGGCTGCTGAAAACCTTTCTCAGCTCTATTCTCCTGATTATCATCATTGTCTTCCAGTCCGATATCAGACGGGCCCTGACCCAGATGGGAAAAACCCCCTTTCACAAGACGGATAATGTGGCGGCCCGGGACATCAATGAAATCATCAGCGCCGCCATTTATATGGCCAGGAGACGTATCGGCGCATTGATCATCATTGAACGACAGACCGGCCTGCGTGATTACCTGGAACTTGGTTTTCGCCTTGATGCCCGCCTTATCCATGAACTGTTGATTGCAATCTTTCTGCCCTCATCCCCCATGCATGACGGCGGGGTCATCATTCATAACGGACGAATTCATTCCTCGGGCTGCCTTCTCCCCCTTTCCAACAACCCGAACATTTCAAAAAGATACGGTACCAGGCATCGTGCAGCCCTCGGTCTGTCCGAAGAAACCGATGCCGTCATCATTGTTGTTTCCGAAGAAACCCAGGAAATATCCCTGGTTACCCAGGGAAAAATTACCACCCTGGGAGATGAGGAGGCATTAAGCAGCAGGCTGCAGGAAATTTTTATTCACCAGGAACACACCGGCCCTTCATGGAAAAACTGGTTCAAAGGAACACAACACTCCTAGACAAGCTCTTGTGCAGGGTCAGTCCCAAGGAATGCGCCCTGAAGATACTTGCGCTGTTTATGGCCATCTTTCTCTGGTACTTTGTCGTCGGCGAAGACCAGGTGGACATCACTCTGACGATTCCCGTTGAAATTCTTAATCTACCCGCTGACCTGGTTATTGCAAATCACTACAAGAGAGACATCGAGGTCACCGTGCGCGGCCCGCGCAGCATGATCCAGGACATCAGACAACAAAATATTACCAGAGCCATTGACCTGACCAATGCCAAGCCCGGCACCATGGTCATTAAAAACGAAGCCGGCTCCATTCGTTTTCCCATAGGGATCAAGGTCCTGCGCCTGCAGCCGGCTAACACCACTCTGCTGATCGACAAACTGGTGCAGAAAAACCTTCCCATCCACCCGGTAATTGAAGGAGAACCTGCCCCCGGGTACGAGCTTGGCAAGATACGACTGCGCCCGGACAAGCTCACTGTTTCCGGGCCGCAGCAAATCCTTGACTCTCAACTTGCCCTCAAGACCTATGTCATCAATCTGGACGGGCTTAATCATTCGACCTCCCTGCAGGTCCAGTTAAACTTAAGTGAAGAGCTCCTCAATCTTATCGGGGAAGCCGTGGTGACTGTTGATATAACGCTTAAGGAACGGATGCTGCGAAAGACAGTTCGCGGGATACCGGTGAATGTCAGGGATGCAGACACTGCATTTGTTGCCATTCCGGGAACCGTTACCGTGGAAGCCGATATCCCGGAAAATCTTATCCGTGACACCCCGGAACTGGCCATGCTGTTCCGGGCGTCAGCTTCGGCAAAAAACCTGCAGGAAAAACGACAGAAAGTTGCTGTCACCGTTGTCGGGGTCAGTGTGCCCCATCATGAACCGATCAGGGTCATTGCCGTCAAACCGGAAAAAATTTCCCTGCGTCTTGTGCAACAGCGTAAAAAGAAATCGACAAAAAAATCAACCGGCAAGAACGACGGATAATCTGACAGCCGTTTTTTATCGTGACAGAAAAGGACTGACCATGAGAAAACTCTTTGGCACGGATGGCGTGCGCGGGGTCGCCAACATTTACCCCATGACCTCGGAAATCGCCATGCAGATAGGACGGGCGATTGCCTTTATCGTTAAAAACCATGCCAAAGGACATCAGATCGTCATCGGCAAGGATACCAGACTCTCGGGCTACATGATAGAAAACGCCCTGGCAGCGGGTATCTGCTCCATGGGGGTAAACGTCCAGGTGCTGGGGCCGCTGCCGACGCCGGGCATCGCCTTTATTACAACTTCGATGCGGGCCGATGCAGGGGTTGTCATCTCAGCATCGCATAACCCTTTTCAGGACAACGGCATCAAGATTTTTTCCAGCAACGGTTTTAAACTGCCCGACGAGGTGGAAGCTGACATTGAAGACCTGATTTTTTCGCAAAAAATGGCAGCCCTGCGCCCGGTTGCCGATGAGGTGGGCAAAGCATCCCGTATTGACGATGCAAAAGGGCGATACATCGTCTTTTTAAAAAATACCTTCCCTAAAAAATACACGCTGGATGATTTTCATATAGTTCTCGACTGCGCCCACGGCGCCACCTATAAGGTTGCGCCTTTTGTCTTTTCAGAACTCGGCGCCAGGGTGACCACCATCGGCGTCAATCCAGACGGAAAAAACATCAACCACGAATGCGGCGCACTTCACCCTGAGGTAATGGCCGAAAAAGTTAAACAACTGGGCGCGGATATCGGCCTTGCATTGGATGGCGACGGTGACCGGCTGATCGTCTGCGATGAACATGGCGAAATTGTCGACGGCGATCATATCATGGCCATCTGTGCCCGGGAGCTCATGGGCCGGAGAAAACTGAAGAAAAAAACCCTGGTGGCTACAGTCATGTCCAACATGGGCCTGGAAAAAGCCATGCAGGAAATGAACGGCCACATGGTCAGGACCCAGGTCGGCGATCGGTATGTGGTGGAGATGATGCGCGCCAAAGGGTATAATTTCGGCGGCGAGCAGTCAGGTCATCTGGTGTTTCTGGATCACAATACAACAGGCGACGGAATCCTGGCCGGGTTGCAGCTTCTGGCCATTATGATAAAAAAGAAAAAACCATTGTCCGAGCTTGCCGCCATCATGACTTCCTATCCGCAGGTTCTGGAAAACGTACGCATGGCAACAAAGATCGCCCCGGAGCAGATTGCCGGGTTCTCCGAAGCCCTGAAAAAGGCGGAGGAAAAACTGGGTCGGCGTGGTCGGCTCCTGGTCCGCCCTTCAGGCACCGAGCCGGTTATCCGGGTGATGGCCGAGGGTGAGGACGAACAGGAGATACGCACCATTGCCCTGGAACTCTGTGATATTATTCGACGGGCGGACAGGATCTAACC
>CAZURY010000156.1:0-5357 GCA_964623145.1 uncultured Desulfobulbus sp.
AACGTTTACGAATATTTAAACAGCACGTTCTAAAACAGTCAGTACCCGCCAACGCTTGTTTTTGGATAAGGGGCGACATTCTTCAATCAGTACGGTGTCACCGACATTACATGTATTGGAAGCGTCATGAGCCATATACTTCATACGTTTACGAATATATTTCCCATAAAGTTTGTGCCGCACTTTCCGTTCAACCAGGATAACAACGCTCTTGTCCATCCCGTTACTAATTACTGACCCTCTACGGGTTTTTCTGGTTTTATCACTCATTCTTCCGGTCCAGTGGAGTATTCCTTAATCAATACCAAAAAAATTATTGGTTCGACTGTTCTGTCATGATTGTCTGAATGCGAGCTATGTCACGCCTCAATAAAGACAACCTGGCGGGATTTTCAAGTTTGCGAATTCCATGTTGAAACTTGAGTTTAAAGAGATCCTCTCGAATATCCTTTTCCTTTTTTCTCAAGTCCTCGGCACTCATTTCACGGAGTTCCTTAGCCTTCATATCGTTGTACTCCTGGTAATTACCTTGGTTGCAAAGGGAAACTTATAGCTGGCAAGACGCAACGCCTCTACGGCTAATTCTTCAGGAACCCCCTTCAACTCGTAGAGAATCCTTCCGGGTCTGATTGTAGCCACCCAATATTCAGGAGAACCCTTACCCTTACCCATTCTGGTTTCGGCAGGCTTTTTTGTGATCGGTTTATCTGGAAAAATTCGTATCCACATCTGACCGCCACGTTTAACCTTCCTGTTAATGGCTATACGTCCAGCCTCTATCTGTTGAGCCGTCAGACGACCCCGACCGACCGCTTTTAAGGCATAATCACCAAAGACGAGATCCGAACCACGCTGAGCAGTTCCCCGCATCCTGCCTTTGTGCTGTTTTCTGTGTTTTACCTTTCGTGGACTTAACATTATTTTAACTCCTGTAGGAGATTGTTCATGCCCTTGAACAAAATCATATTCCTATAAACAATCAACAAAGCAGTTACTGGGCAATAGACATTTCACTATCGGAAAGGATCTCACCTTTAAAAATCCAGACCTTGACCCCAATTATACCATATGTTGTTTTTGCTTCGGCGGTTCCATAGTCAATATCCGCACGAAGGGTATGCAATGGCACGCGTCCTTCTTTAAACCATTCAGTACGTGACATTTCAGCGCCCCCCAGTCGTCCGGCGCAGGAAATTTTAATTCCTTTGACCCCAAATCTAAGAGCGGAATTAATCGACTTTTTCATAGCCCTGCGGAAGGCAATTCGACGTTCTAATTGCATGGCTATATTTTCAGCAACCAGTTGAGCATCAGCTTCAGGCCGACGAATTTCCTGGATATCTATGAGGCACTCACGGCCAAATTTTCGCTCCAGGTCCTTCTTGAGTAATTCGATTTCAGCGCCTTTTTTTCCAATCACTATTCCGGGACGGGCAGTGAACAGTTTAACCCGAATCTTATCACCGGTCCGCTCAATAACTATTCTTGATATACCAGCATGGTAAAGACGTTTTTTCAGATACCTCCGAATTTGTTGATCCTGATACAGATGATCAGCGTAGTCTTTATTTGCATACCAGATTGATTCCCAAGACCGGGTTATACCCAACCGCAATCCAATAGGGTTAACTTTTTGTCCCAAGGTGTTCCTCCGTTCCCACTAACAGTTGATCTATTAAAAAGTGCATATACATAGTATTAATACGCCTATGAGGCTTCATCAACAATGACGGTTATATGACTGGTTCTTTTGATGATTCCAGTCGCCCGGCCCATGGCTCGAGGACGAAACCTCTTCAAACTCGGACCGCCATTGATTTGAATTGATTTGATATAGAGAGTATCAATATCAATTGTTTCCATTTGGTCAGCATTGGCTACAGCCGATTCGATTACCTTGCGCAGTATATGCGCACCTTTTTTAGGCATGAATCGAAGCGTAGTAATAGCTGTTTCAACATCCATTCCTCGAACAACGTCGGCAACCAACCTGGCCTTTTGAGGCGAAATTCGTATATATTTTGCGACGGCTTTTGTTTCCATCGAAGAGCTCCTTATCGTTGCCGACAGCGCCTAGACGCTACCGGCCTTTTCTGTCAGATGCATGCCCGTAAAATGTACGGGTTGGAGAAAACTCTCCTAGCTTATGACCAACCATATTTTCTGTTACATAAACCGGAATAAATTTTTTCCCGTTATGAACCGCAAAAGTTAAACCGACCATCTCCGGTATTATATCTGATCTTCTTGACCAGGTTTTAATAACTTTATGGGATCCGGATTCCTGAGCCTGTTCAACCTTTTTTAAAAGGTGTTCATCGACAAAGGGACCCTTTTTAATGGAACGAGCCATTGTTCTATTCTCCTAATAAACTAACGCTTGGTGATGATATCCCTATCGGAACCTTTTCTTTTCCTCGTTTTGAATCCCTTGGTGGGAACACCCCATGGGGTGCAAGGATGTCGACCACCGGAACTTTTACCTTCGCCGCCGCCCATGGGATGATCAATAGGATTCATGGCTACGCCACGGACAGTCGGTCTTCTTCCTTTCCAACGAGTACGGCCGGCCTTGCCAAGTTTCTCGCTTGCATGTTCGGAATTGCCGACCGAACCAATACAAGCTCGACATTCTTTACGAAATCTTCGCACCTCACCGGAAGGCAGCTTGACAAGAACAAATTCATCATCCTTTGCCATCAGCTGAGCAGAAGCGCCGGCGGAACGCACCATCTGCGCACCTTTACCTATTTTCATCTCAACATTATGAATGATGGTTCCCAGCGGAATGTTAACCATTGGTAGACAGTTACCCGGTTTAATATCTACATCTGCTCCTGCCATAATAACATCGCCAACAGTAATATTACCGGGGGCAAGGATATATCGTTTTTCGCCGTCACTATAGGTTAAAAGGGCAATGTGAGCAGATCGGTTCGGATCATATTCAATGGCAGTGACGGTCGCTGCAACACCGGTTTTATCACGTTTCCAATCAATAATCCTGTATTTGCGTTTATGCCCGCCTCCCCGATGCCTGGCGGTGATGCGACCATAACTGTTGCGCCCACCTTTTTTCTTCAGTGGAGCAAGCAGAGCTTTTTCAGGTTTTTTTGTTGATAACTCCGGGCTCTGCACAGATACCTGATGCCTTTTACCCGGCGAAGTCGGTTTATGGGTCTTGAGTGCCATGATTTTTCCTGTTAAAACTTATTTCTATACAGGCAATTATCCTGCAGATCCTTATCATTTTAGACTATAATTCATCAAGAAAATTTATTTCACCTTCAGACAGGCTTATATATGCTTTTTTCCAATCCTTTGTTCGGCCCAGGGACTTTACACCAATTCTTTTTTGTTTGCCGCGCATTGATGCAGTCTTCACCGAGGCGACTTTAACATCAAATAATTTTTCAACGGCCTGTTTAATTTCAATTTTATTGGCGCGGGGATGAACCTTAAAGACAACTGTTCCCTGCAACTCCTGAAGAAGATTACTTTTTTCGGTTAAGCAAGGGCTTTTAATTACTTCATGCAGAATTTTCATACCACCAACCTCTCTTCAAGCTTTGCCAAACAATCCCGGGTAAGCATCAACTTCGAATACTTAAGAATATCAAATACGTTCAATCCCGCTACCGGCATAACCTTATACCCGACTGCGTTGCGTGCAGATTTGCTGACAACCGGATCTTCCTCTCCAGTGACGACCAGACAGTTCGCAAACTGAAAATTATCCATCACCTTGACAAAATCCTTTGTCTTAATTGCAGGCAATGCAAGGGAATCAACAACAACCATATTCCCTTCGCCGCTACGGGCGGACAATGCCATACGTAAAGCCAGTCGCCTAACTTTTTTAGGTAGCTTATAGCCATAATCCCGTGGCCGGGGACCAAAAGTTGTCCCACCTCCACGCCATATCGGAGAGGTTCTGGAACCTGCACGTGCTCGCCCTGTCCCCTTTTGTCGCCATGGCTTAGCTCCACCACCCCGTACCTCTCCACGGGTCTTGGTACAGGCATTGCCACTTCGACGGTTGGCTCGCTGCATACAGACAACCTCATGCAGCACACTCTTTTTTACCTCTACATTAAACAGAGCGTCATTGAGCTCTATTTCTCCGACCTTTTCAGCGGAGCTGTTAACAACATCGCAAACTGCCATGTCTGTCTCCTTCAACAGCAGATGAAAATCTGTGATACAGTTGGTTAATGAACACTATGCACTCGCATTTAATAAAAAAATCGAGAGACACCTATCAATCAACAGAATATCACCTATACTTCCTTAGTAAAAATACTGAGCAATCCGTTTTTTGCACCGGGAACAGCACCTTCAACCAAAAGAATATTCTCTTCGTCTCTAATATCAACAATAGTCAAATTTTTCTGCGTCACCAGATTGTTACCCATTTGACCTGGAAGTTTTTTTCCCTTAATGACTCTGCCCGGGTAAGCTGAACATCCTATGGAACCAGGTGCTCTATGAAAACCTGATCCATGGGATGCCTTACCACCGGCAAAACCATATCTCTTCATGACACCCTGAAATCCACGGCCCTTGACTTTACCGGAAATATCTATCTTATCTCCGACCTGCAACAAGTCATTGATAGTAATCTGTTGCCCTAAATCATAGGCGTCAGGATCTTTTACACGAAACTCGCGCACATGATAAAATCCTTTTCCGCCGGAACGTTTGAAATGTCCGGCCTCTGGCTTATTCAGCCTTGATTCTTTCTTTTCAAGAAAACCAACCTGAATGGCATTATATCCTTCCTTGTTGACGGTTTTCTTCTGTAATATAGTACAGGGACCGGCTTCAATCACGGTCACAGGGATTGAACGTCCATGTTCATTATAAACACGAGTCATCCCTACCTTACGTCCCAGTATTCCGTTTGTTTTCGGCATTTCTCTACCCGTAATTTTTCAATTACCATTGAGCCACCTGCAAGTATGGCAACCATACTTGTCAGGGCAGCTTGATTTCTACGTCAACCCCGGCAGACAATTCCAGTTTCATCAGAGAATCTATTGTCTGTTGCGTAGGCTCAAGGATATCAAGTAATCGACGATGGGTTCTCATTTCAAACTGTTCCCGCGATTTCTTGTTCACATGGGGCGAGCGTAGAACAGTATATTTATTGATACTGGTTGGCAAGGGAATCGGACCTGCAACTGTTGCTCCTGTCCGCCTTGCCGTTTCTACGATTTCCTTGGTTGACTGGTCAAGCAGTTTGTGATCGTAGCCTTTCAGCCTGATACGAATTTTATCTGTCGGTATCATTGGTTCCCACTTATTCTATAATTTCACTGATGACGCCGGCGCCAACAGTACGGCCGCCTTCACGA
>CAZURY010000157.1:0-5352 GCA_964623145.1 uncultured Desulfobulbus sp.
TTACTCTTGTGTGGTTCTCGTTTTTGAGGAGTCAAATGTCTATTGTTCCATCTCACCGCCGGCATAACCGATTTCCCTACCTGGCATTGGCTGCCATGGGAATTATTCTGCCCGCCTCTTGCGTCCGCAAAATGCTGTCGGTTTCTTCCCATTTTTTGCTCTCCTGCCGGGCGAACTCTTCAACGGTGCAGGATGCCTGGAGAGAACCGCCGGCCATGCGAAATACTGTGTCGGCCAGGTATACAACTTCATCCGGCTGGTGGGTTACATACAGGCATGTCATTGCAAGCTTGCTGGTCAATTTTTTTATTTCTGCCAGCAATTCCAGTTTCAGGGCACGGTCAAGACTTGACAGCGGTTCATCAAACAGAAGAATCCGCGGTTCTGATGCCAGGGCCCTGGCAATGGCAAGCCGTTGCTGTTCACCGCCGGAAAGCTGGTGGGGATAGCTTTCGGGAGAGTCCAGGCGAACCAGCCGGGTCAGCAAGGCAATCTGCCTGTTTTTGGCCTGTCCCCTGTACTTGCCGGGAGGAAGACAAAACGCAATATGCCTGCGAACGGTCATATGCGGCCACAGGGCCAGGTCCTGGAAAATCATGTTGAGTCGGCGGGATGACGGCGGGATGCTGTATTTCGGACCGGCAACAAGCCGGTCGTCAAGCCATATTTCACCCCGGTCCGGTTGCTCCAGGCCGGCGATCAGACGCAACAGGGTCGTTTTCCCGCAGCCCGAGGGTCCGACAAGAGCTGCCGTTGATCCAATCGGTATATCAAAGCTCACATCATTTACTGCCGTGACATCCCCGTAACTCATGCCGAGATTTTTAACCCTGATGACAGGATATGGTATTATTCTCAATTTCTGCATAATGGTCCCCGGCCGAATATTTCAAGTGGTATTTTTGCCAGCCCCAGGAACACCGTAAAATTTATGCCGAGGAGGAGCAGGGCCAGGGCCGCCACCAAGGGTCCGGCACCGTAGTGTAACAGGTTATAAATTTTCAGGGAAACAGTCCCTGATCCAGGCGGAATGACAAGCAGCGTAGTGCCAAGTTCGCCGGTACAGAAGACAAAGGCAAGTATCCAGCAGGCTGCAAGGCCCCGCCGCGCCAGGGGGAAGTCAATAAAGAGCCACCGCTGCAAGCGACTGGTTCGGCCAAAGGAAGCTGCCTCTAACAGGCCGGGATGTACCTGCTTGAGGCTGGAGCGTATAATATGTATGGCAAGGGGTAGAAAACGTGCGGTCATGGCCAGCAGCAACATAGCCGTCGAGGTGTATAGAAATCCCGTCATGCGGGAATTCCATAAATAGATCAGACCGATGCCAAGGGTTGTGGCCGGAAAGGCAAAAGGCAGAAAGGCCAGGAACTCGGCCAAAGCCTGCCTTCCTCCGGAGAGAGTCTCCATGACCCTGGCAAGGCAGAAAGCAAAAATAGTAATACAGCTTGCGCTGCCGGCGGATATCAGCAGGGTCGTCCTGAATTCCCGCAAAGATCCGCCGGCAGCCAGGGTAAAGCTTGCCAGGCTGCCTGCCTGCAGAAACAACGACCCAACCGGCAGCAGGACCCCGACTGTCAGGATCAGGGTTATCCAGCCTGCCATGAGTATTTTGGTCCGGCCGCCGACCACAACCGGAGTAACTGGCCGGAGACCGGGAAGCCGCATTGCGAACTGTCGTTTCTGAAACCATATCCGCAGGCAGAGATAAGCGCCGGCTACAAGCAGTACCGCTGGCATGGACATGGCAGCGGCTCCCGCCTCATCATAAAATGCACTGAAACGAGTAAAAATTTCAATGGGATATGTCGGCACGCGCAGCAGGGATGGCACCCCATAATTGAAAAATGAAAAAATAAAAACGATCAGGAAACCTGCAAAAATGTACGGGCTGACCAGGGGGAGCGTTATGGTGCGCAGTACTGTCCAAGGGGAGTGGACGAACCCGGCTGATTCTTCAAGATATCGATCAATTCTTGTCAGACCCGCCATGGTGAGAAGTGTTATCAGGGGAAAATAAGAAAAGGCAAGAATCAATATTACTCCTGCTGTGCTGGAAAGAGCATTCTGAGGCGCAGCCAGGCCGGCGAACTGCAGCCAACCATGGAAAATCCCCCTGTTGCCGTAGAGGTACAACCAGGAAAGTGTTTGGATATGAGGCGGAATGAGAAGAGGCGCCAGGCAAAGAAACGCTGCGGCCCGTTTACCCGGAAAGGTAAACCTGGCCAAAAAGAATGCCAGAGGAACACCCAGCAGTCCGGCAAGAAATGTCGCGACACACGAGAGGACGACACTACGAAAAAAAAGCAAAAGCCAGCGGGGCTGCAGGAGAAATACATAATGGCCAACCGTCAACGAGCCTTCGGCAAAAAAGCTTCGGACAGACATGAGCAGCACCGGCAACAGGGCAACGAGACAAAAAAATGCAAGACACAACAAGGCGGAGGCACTCGAACGTTTGAATACGGCATGCCATGTCCTGGCTGGTAATCGGCTATACATCATCTTGCAAACAGTTGCTGCGCGCTGTTAAGGGCACATGACAGGTTGTCTGCCATATCGTCATAGTTCCAGGAACCTGCGGGTATCTGTCTGTTGTTCTTGCGTAATACCACCTGGGCAAAACCGGCGTTTACCAGGTCCTGTTCCACCACTTTTGATACCAAATACCCGATCAACTCCCTGGCCTCATCAGGATGCGGCGCCCCCTTGACCAGTGATACGGTGTTGGGAATCAACAGGGCGCCGTTTGCCTGCCCTGCAGGTCGAATTGCCCTTATCGGCATCCCTGCCCGTATCCCCTGCACCACATCGTCCATGTCCGTCAGGCCGACTGCAACTGAGCCGGCACCGACCATGTCCCGGACAATGGCATTGCCGTCTACTATCCGCACGTCGTTTTTCTGCAGAGCCTCCAGAAAATTTTGTCCGCCCCTCTTTCCCCGCACGGTAAAGAGGGATGCCACGAACATCGCTGTCGTGCCGAACAGGGGGTTTGCCATGGCAATCCTGCCTTTCCAGTGCGTGGCTGTCAGGTCATCTATGGAAACAGGTGAATTTTCCTGACTCACCAGTTCCGTGTTGACGGCAATGACACGCAGGCGACCGGCAAAACCTGTCCAGTATCCTTCCTGATCCCTGAACTGTGGTGCGATATCCCGTGCTGCCGAAGGAAAGCATGGGGCAAGTATGTGCTGTCGCTGCAGCATAATTGTCCGAAGCACTTCGCTGTTCCAAAAGACGTCGCAACGAGGATTTTTACGCTCGGCAACAAGCCGGTTTACCAGGCCGGCGCCCTTGACGGCCTCGATGTCATACACAACCCTTGTCCGTATGTGATGCTGCTGCTCGAACCGTTTCAAAAGAGGCTCCGCAAATAACTGATCAACAGCGGTATAAACTATTACCTCTTTTGCGGCTGCCGGACACGGCTGCAACATGCCCGTCAAAACAGAGATGAAAAATACACCGATAAAAAGACGGATCATTTTCTCGTGCATACCTCAGGGTCGTACGACCAGCTCTGCCGTATATTTATCAAGAAAGATAAAACAGCGTTGCAATTTATCTTCACTGGACTCTCCTTTCTCAAGCTCCCTGCGAAGCCCTGATGCAAACCGCATGGTTTCCGGGTTGGACTTATTTGCCCAGAAGTTCACTTCCATGTCGTGTATCAGATTTCCGATAAAGGTAATTTTCCTGTCCTTGATTCCCTCGTCCTCGGCAATTACTTCAAAAGTTGCCTTGTCATGGGTCCGGTGCCAATCACCCTCGGGACGGTCAAATGTCTGTATTCCTGTGATCAGGCTCTCTGGCGGATAGAATCTGAAAACCGCTTTTTCGTCAACGAACCGCTTGATAAGCCATGCGGATGCACAACGGTCTATTTCCATGATGTTCCCGGTGGCATACACGTGCGGTGGATATTGAGCCGCACAGGCCTGTCCGAGAGACGTGACCAGCAGGCAGAACATGGTGAGCAATATTCGTAAACCCATCAATGAACATTCCATATATCGCATCAGGTCAAGGCTTACTCATTGATTCAGAGTCGTTATGTCATCGACCCGGCCCGAGCCCCTGATCAGGAAGCCGAGGATGGAGACGAGATCGTTGTCGGGCTGGGCATCGTGAAGATCCTGCTCGAGATCACGGGTAAAGGTATGCCAGCTACCATCCCGGGAAGAGGCGCCGAGACCGTGATGAATGTAGGTGCCCGTGCCAAGATTGTCCGTATCACGCTTATTGTAGAAGAGATAACGGAAACCATCCGTGGTCTGCACCGCAACATAGACCGTATAGTCCTCGGAGTATTTCATCGACCACTGGATGATCTTGTGGATACCGTTATTCCACCAGGATCCGTCAGGGTTCCGCAGGCGGTAGCCGTTCTCCGTGCCTGAACCCGTAAGTTCGATCACGCGGCTGCCCCGGTCCTGGTCCTCGACATTGGTGATGGTGGCGCCGGCCGGATCGCTGTCATAGACATCCCAGCCGGACACAGTGCCGCTTTCACCGTCTTCATAGACAACAGTCGCGCTGATGGAATTTGCATCGGCCGGGTCACTGCCCTGGGCCACTTCAGTGCCATCATCAAGACCGTCGTTGTCCGAGTCAGGGTCCAGCAGGTTGATAATATTGTCGCCATCTGCATCAGCATTCCAGTTGTTGCCCCAATAGGTGACCTCGTCGCCGTCATCCAGCCCGTCGCCATCAGTGTCGGCATGGTATGGGTCTGTGCCATAGGTATTCATCTCTTCACGATCCGTGAGGCCGTCACCGTCGGAGTCCAGGCCAGCCGGATAATCTGCCAGGGTTTGTATGTCATCGACCCGCCCCGAGCCCCTGATCAGGAAGCCGAGGATGGAGACGAGATCGTTGTCGGGCTGGGCATCGTGAAGATCCTGCTCGAGATCACGGGTAAAGGTATGCCAGCTACCATCCCGGGAAGAGGCGCCGAGACCGTGATGAATGTAGGTGCCCGTGCCAAGATTGTCCGTATCACGCTTATTGTAGAAGAGATAACGGAAACCATCCGTGGTCTGCACCGCAACATAGACCGTATAGTCCTCGGAGTATTTCATCGACCACTGGATGATCTTGTGGATACCGTTATTCCACCAGGATCCGTCAGGGTTCCGCAGGCGGTAGCCGTTCTCCGTGCCTGAACCCGTAAGTTCGATCACGCGGCTGCCCCGGTCCTGGTCCTCGACATTGGTGATGGTGGCGCCGGCCGGATCGCTGTCATAGACATCCCAGCCGGACACAGTGCCGCTTTCACCGTCTTCATAGACAACAGTCGCGCTGATGGAATTTGCATCGGCCGGGTCACTGCCCTGGGCCACTTCAGTGCCA
>CAZURY010000158.1:0-5332 GCA_964623145.1 uncultured Desulfobulbus sp.
GCGAAAAATCCGTTGCCAGCAGAATATTTGCATAAGGGACGATCGATTCGTTGGGCGTTGTTTCTTCTTCGGTCTTCATCTCTTTTTTCTCCTGAAGCCAATTCATAGCCTGTTGTTTTTCCGCAACCGAAAAGTATCGCATCTCTGCAGAAAAAAAGATGTCGGAGATCCTGGTCATCCACTCCATCCACGGTTTGTCCCCGATAATCGCGATCCGTTTGAAATCAACATCATGGGTAATTCCGAATTTTACATCATCCCAGGCCGCTTTCATATCCCAGCCTTCGAAATCCTCCATATCCACAAAGAGAGAAACCGGACCCTCCCTGTTGATCAGATCTTCCAGGATCGGCAAAAAATGTTTGTAATCCTCATCAGTCAAACGACCGCTGGCACGTATGGCGACGACATGCTCCGCATTAACGGCAATGGTTTCAAACATAGTAACCTCCAGAAAGAATTAAACATACAATCCCCGCCGACGCAAGACACGATAGGTCAGCATCTTTATTGCGTCATTAAAGACAAACCAGGCCAGGGCATACCCCCACATATAAGCGGCAGAGGTCCAGCCGATGGGCGGGATGAGAAATCCATAGACTGCAATCAGCGTTCCAAGGATCCTGGTGGAGAAAGTGGCCCAGAACAACAGCTGGGAAGGATAGGGCTTTTTCCAGAACCAGTCATCGATGCGGGTGTTGTAGATGGTGCCGTGACCGGCAATAACCAGCTTGGCAAACATCAGCGACTGGATCATCTCATTGGAAAAATTCAACTGTATTAAGATAAAAAAGAGCAGAAAAGAGGACAGCACTCCGGCAATACCCAGGGTGGAGGCCACGGTCAGCAGCTCGGTCATATTCCAGCGCACCGGCTTTTTCTGCACCTTGGTGTTATCATAGGCAATGGCCAGGATAGGGATGTCGTTGAGCAGGGCCAGAATAATGATCATAAGGGCCGTAATCGGATAAAAATTAAAAACGACGATGGATATGGTCATAAACAGGATGATACGAATGGTCTCGGCGACCCGAAAGATGGAATAACTCTTCATCCGCTCAAAGGTGATACGGGCCTGTTCAATGGCATGGTTGATAACCGACAGGCCAGGGGCTGTCAGGATGATATCGGCTGCCGCCCTGGCCGCATCGGTGGCATTGGAAACGGCAAAGCCACAGTCGGCTTTCTTCAGGGCCGGGGCATCGTTGACCCCATCCCCTGTCATGCCGACGATATGGCCGGCTTTCTGTAGACAGTCCACCAGCATGTATTTGTCCTCGGGCACCACCTCGGCAAAAATGTCGGTAGCTTCAATCATCTCTATAATGGCCGATTCATGGGTGTGAAGAAATTCCTGGTTGATCAGGCTGACGTCATAGATTGACTCAAGTTCCTCGATGACGGAATCGGCAAAACGCCTTGCCTCTTTACTGGTAACCTCGGGATGCAGCTTATGATAAATGGCCGTGGTCAGGGCCTGAGCCAGACCGATAAATTCGGCATGGGACTTGCCGCTCAGCTGCTCGGCCCGCATGGTTTTATCGGCAAGCCCGAGCATGGAACCTATCTCACGGGCAATGGCCATATTATCTCCGGTGACCATCTTGATCTGCACCCCGTATGTCCTCATCTCTTCAATGACGTGTGCCGAATCATCACGCGGGGGGTCAATCAGCGGAATCAGGCCGATCAAATCAAGAGGCTTGTCCGTATCCATCCTCCTGGCAACGGCCAGGGTGCGATACCCCTTGGATGCCAGCATATCCACCGAACCAGCAATAGCGGCCAGTTCGTCATCCGGCATCTCCGTCATGTCGAGCAGGACCTGGGCTGCCCCCTTGAGGACTTGAAAGGTTTTCCCTTCTTTGCGCACGATGGCTTCAGTCCGCTTGCGTACCGGATCAAAGGGGATAAAATCGGTCTGTTCATAGCTCTGCCAGTCTAGATCCGGGAATGTCTGTTTCGCATAATGAAAAAGCGGCACCTCAATAGGATCATTGTTTTCCAGTCGTGAGGCGAGCAGAGCGTATAGAAAGAGTTCCCGCTCGTCATGGCCCCCAAGGAGCACCGGTTCGGCCACCTGCATCTCGTTTTTTGTCAGGGTACCGGTTTTATCCGAACAAAAGACATCAACGCCTGCCAGCTCTTCAATGGCTGTCAGTTTGGAAACAATGGCCTGACGGCGGGCAAGATTCAGGGCGCCGACAGCCATGGTTACCGAAAGTACTGCCGGCAGGGCCACCGGGATGGCGGCCACGGTCAAGACCAGGGCAAATCGCGCGATCTCAATAAAATTTTCATGCCGGAACAGGGCCACCATCAGGATGAGGATAACCAGGGTAATGGTCAAAATAATCAGAAAATTACCAATCTGAATGACCATTTTCTGAAAATGGCTGCGTTCTGAAAGCGTTGCCTTGGCCACCAGGGCGACTACGGAATGGAAACGGGTGTTGGCGGCGGTGTTCACCACCAGGCCGACCATCTCTCCCTGCTTGACAATGGTGCCGGCATAGGCAATTTCACCCTGTTTTCTGGTAACAGGCAGGGATTCCCCGGTAAGGGCCGACTGATCAATGGAAAGATATTCGCCCCTACAAAGCTGAACATCGGCTGGAACCAGATCGCCGATGCGAAGCCTGATGATATCTCCGGGCACCAGTTCCCGGGATGGGATGGCAACGTATCTACCCTCCCGCAGGACCATCACCTCCTGGGTCAGTTTATTTTTCAGGGCTTTGAGTGCATTAAGAGCACGATGCTCCTGGAGAAAATCAAGCAGACCATTGACCAGCAGCATGATGGTGATAATGATAAAATCTTCCCACTTCCTGACCAGGGCGGACAGGATGGCAGCAGCTTCTATCATCCAGGGGATAGGGCCCCAGAAACGACGAAAAATACGATGCCAGAGCGGCTCCTCCTGCTCCTCTATTTCATTATACCCGTACTGCCGCAACCTGTCGGCCGCCTCCCTGCTACTGAGACCTTTTTCAACATTAGCTTGCAGTTCATTGAGATTCTGCTCGATATCCCGGGTGGCAAATTCATCGGTGGTGCGCATGATCATTCCTCCTTGGACAACCGGCTAAACCAACATTACCTGCCCGAACTGGCCGGGCACAACAAACAATGAAACAGCACAAAACCTGCAGATTGGGGTGAAATGAAAATCGCTCAATTCAGGAGAATATAAGAGTAGTCAACCGCAGTTATGGGCGCCGCAGGCGGAAACTATGCTGTCATCTGACCTCTGACCTCTGGCTTCTGTCCTCTGTCTTCGGATAAAGATTGCAGGAAACTACTGACAAAAAAGATAGGCACATTCTCCCGGTTGTCAAAAAAACACTCAAACCGCAACAGTACCCACTCAAGGATGTTGCCGGAAAATTTACAGGGAATATCATCCCGGAGACTTCCCAATTTCCGGAACAATGCTTATTCATTTTTAGTGGAACGAAAGGATCAGATAATCATCTAAAGGGAGGTGAAAAAATGTCCTGGAAGAAATTGGAAGAATCGGAATATGAGCGCTATTTTAACGAATTGTCCAAAGCGCTGCAGGATGAAAAGGTTGAAATAGAAATCATGGCGCTCAGCGTGGGAGCGCAGCAGCAAACCCGGTGGATTCCCTTTATTGGAATAAGCTATGATCCGCCGGAAAAAACCATCTCCATTATCAGTGAATATATTGATCACCGGATAAAACAGCCCCGTGAAGTCTATATCGAAGATACCGGCAGCGGCATCACCTCCATCAAAATAAGCGGCGGTGACGGCTATGAGCATCTCCTGAAACTGAAAGAACCGGTTTCTCTATAATTTTTTCTATTACCGCAATATTGACCGCCGGGACAAGCTCCTCTCCTGCTTGCAGGCGGTCGGTATCTGCGGTTTTTTATACCTGCCGTCGATCCGGAGAAACCCTATCGATATCCGGTTGAACAACGGTTGGAGGTCCGGCATGCAAAACATCGTTATCATCGGCGGCGGAGCCGCAGGCATGAGCGCTGCGTCCAGAATACGTAAATTGCAGCCGCACTGGAAAATAACCGTTTTTGAAGCCGGACAGTGGGTCAGCCATGCCCCATGCGGTATTCCCTATGTTGTTGCCGGGGTGAGCGACCAGTCGCAGCTGATGCACTACACGCCGGATTTTTTTATCAACAAACGCCATATTGATCTCCATATGCAGACCGAGGTCCAGGAAGTGCGACCCGGGGAAGTACGGACCCTGGAGCTGGGTATGGAACAGCGCTATCCATGGGATCAACTGTTGTTTGCCAACGGAGCCGTGCCCCGTCGGCCTCCGATAAACGGAACCGGCCTGCAAGGCGTCTTTACGGCGGATCTCCCTCCTGATGCCCGGATAATTAACCAGTATATGCAAACTCAAACAGTGGAGCATGTGGTCATTATCGGCACGGGCTATATCGCCCTTGAAATGGCAGAGGCCTTTGTGCAGCGAAGAAAAAAAGTAACAATGCTTGGTCGGAGCGGCCGTATTCTACGAAAAACTTTTGATGCGGAAATAACCGGGCGGGTTGAAGCACGGCTGGCACAAGATGTCGACCTGCGACTCAAAGAAAAAATAACGGCCCTGAGGGGAAGGACGCGAGTGGAACAGGTAGATACCGACAACGGCAGCTTTCCGGCGGACATGGTAATCCTGGCCACCGGCATCAAGGCGGATACAGGGCTGGCCGTACAGCTGGGCGTGGAGACAGGCGTCGGCGGCGCCATCAGGACCAATCGGGCAATGCAGACAAACAAAACGGGCGTTTATGCCGCCGGTGATGTGGCTGAATCCTGTCACCTTGTCACCGGACAAAATACCTGGATACCCTTGGCTCCGGCAGGCAATAAGATGGGCTATGTAGCCGGTTGCAACATGGCCGGAAAAAAGATGGTCTTTCCCGGTGTGGTCGGCACGGCCATTACCAAGTATCAGGATATGGAAATCGGCCGAACCGGCTTGACGGAGCAACAGGCGGAACAGGCGGGCTTTGCGGTTAAGACTGCTGTTATCGAGACGAATACCGGACCGGGGTACTATCCCGGCCACGGGAAAATATGGCTTAAGGGCATAGCCGATGCAAAGGACAACAGGCTTCTGGGGCTGCAGGCAGCAGGCACAAATGTGCTCGCGAGAATTGATACCTTTGCCCAGGCATTACAGCAAAGGTGCACCACCGCTGATCTGTTTTTCTCTGACCTGGCCTATGCGCCGCCCTTTTCTCCGGTCTGGGATCCGCTGGTTGTCCTGGCCAGAGTCTTGAAATTTTAAATTGAGCAACAGGAACTTATTTATTCATCCCCTGCCACGGAACCA
>CAZURY010000159.1:0-1924 GCA_964623145.1 uncultured Desulfobulbus sp.
GTTCTGCCGCTTAAAAAATATCGGGCCGGGCTGGTTATCACCGGTTCGGAGGTGTTTTACGGGCGCATTGAAGACAAATTTGAACAGGTGCTGCGCGATAAGCTGGCAAAACTGGGTTCGCAGGTGGTTATGGTCGGCTTTGCCCCGGATGATCCCGGTAAGATTGCCGCAGAAATAAAAAAATGCCTGGAGGCCGGAGCCGATCTGATTATTACCTCAGGAGGCATGTCTGTTGATCCCGACGATGTTACCCGCACAGGTATTAAAGAGGCCGGAGCCGAGGATTGCGTCTACGGCACTCCGGTATTGCCCGGCGCCATGTTTCTGGTCGGCCGCATTGGAGATGTGCCTGTCCTGGGGCTTCCTGCATGCGGCATGTTCCACAAGATAACGGTCTTTGATCTTCTTTTGCCAAGGATTCTGACCGGAGAACGTATCGGCAGAAGGGAACTGGCGGATATGGGGCATGGCGGCCTGTGCCGCAATTGCAGACAATGTCGTTATCCCGTCTGTAATTTCGGCAAATAACCTTTGTGGTATATTTGTTGCAACTCCGTATTCAGGTGAGCGGGGCCGGTAATAGCCCTGCCGGGCGTACGGGTATTTCATTTGCCATAACTTGGTGAAACTGCTATTCTGTTAACGAAATTATCTGTTTTTTCCATGCATGATGCCGCAGGTTTCCGGGCGGGAGATGGGTTATGTTGAGAATAATTGTGCATCTATGTATCATTGGTATGTTGATTTTTGCATGTGCAGCAGTTTCCTCTGCCGGCGAGCTTGATTCCGCCTTTGGCGTGGATGGCCGCGTCGCACTTGAGATCGGCGCCTATGGTGACCGGGCCCAGGCTGTTGCTTTGCAGGATGATGGAAAGATACTTCTGGGGGGCTCCTCCACCAATGGCGAATCTCTGGCCGCCTCTCTTTTTCGTCTTCTTGCCGACGGCAGTCCTGATTCCGGGTTTAATGGAGACGGTACGGTTATTGTTGATGTCGGTGATGGTGATGATGAAATTCTTACCCTGGCCCTGTCACCGGAAGGCGACATTGTCGCCGGCGGCTATACCGGCAACGGCAAGGATCGGGATTTCCTCCTGATTCGTTTCCATGCAGATGGTTCCCTTGATACGAATTTTGGCGATCAGGGGGTGGTTGTTACTGCAGTAGGTAACAGTGATGATGAGATCACAGCGCTTGTGGTTGCAAAGAACGGCAAAATTCTCGTGGCAGGTAATGCAGCCGGGACAAATGGCAGGGTCCTTGTCCTGGGCCGATATTTGAAGGATGGCCGTTTAGATCCCGGGTTTGGTGACCAGGGCCTGAGTCTGACAGGGGTCGGCACCGATGCCCTGGCCCAGGGTCTGGCGGTTGACGATGACGGCCGCGTGGTGGTTTCCGGTTCCTATACCGATGGCAGGCACACCCAGTTAATGCTGGCCGGTTTCACCAGCGATGGCCGGTTGAATCCCGGGTTTGGCGCCGATGGAATAGCCACGACAGTGAACAGGGACGAGATCTCTGAAGGTTACGGGATGTACAGGGCTGAAAACGGTGATCTGTACGTTGCCGGTTCGGTCGGACCGGAAGGCGCGCGTGCGGCCGCTCTTTTCCGTTTTACCAGCCAGGGCCGTGCTGATAACTCTTTTGGTGAAGATGGTATCCTGGTTACAGAAGTCGGGCCGGAAGATGATGTCCTGTACAGCCTGGACGGGAACTCGACAAGTTTAAATGGCGCCGGCTTTACTACGATCAACGGGAACCGTGAGTTTTTACTGATCACCTATGATCGAAAGGACGATTCCCCAGGAGAACCGGTCAGGCTCTCGGGCAATAAAACTGCAAACCTGCATATTGGCGATTTGCTGGTCAAGGAGTCTCTGGCATCCTATAAGCCGGAACCGGCAACCGATTCGGATCAATTACT
>CAZURY010000159.1:2024-5321 GCA_964623145.1 uncultured Desulfobulbus sp.
TATTAATGCGGCTCTTGGCTCGGTTACCCAGCGTGGCGTTGTCTTTTCCATTGCTCCATATCCCGTCTGCAAGGATGATTGCGCAACCGGTGGCAGTGGGGGTGGTTTCAACGATGGTGGAGGAGACTCCGGTGGTGGTTCGGGAGGTGGATCGGGAGGTGGCACGGATACGACTGCCCCTGTTATTACCAGCACCACAAGTTCCTTCTTTGGATTAAAAGACAATGTGATACTCTCAATAACCACTGATGAGGCCGCGACCTGCAGGTTTAATAAAGATGGTTCTGATATCGACTTTGATTCAATGACGGAAGAGTTGTCCGGTACCGGTACTACCAGTCATTCAAAAGATATCGGTCCGCAGGCTCTTGGCTCGCATACGTTTTTTATACGCTGTGAAGATACCGCCGGTAATAAAAATTTATCGGGAACAGGTATCACCTTTACTGTCGGCACATCAACTGTTGGTTTACCCGAAAAAACACTGCACAAAGCAGGTCATTTACTTGCTGACGCTTCAGAGAGCATAGGCAACTTTCTGGTGCCGGCTGCTCATGCCCAGGCAGTCAACACCGGGGCAACGGTTTCCGCCACAACCGATACAACGTCATCGTCCTCTTCCTTGAAGATGTTGAAAGAGGGCTTTACCAATGACGGAGCAGGCACCGGTTTGTACAGCTCCATCATGGAAGACCTGGCCCCGGATACCCGCTATTATGTCCGCGCTTATGCAATTGTAGGCGGAGTAACCTATTACGGGCCGCAGATCATTTTTGAAACCTCGAGCGCCTGCTTTATTGCCACTGCCGCCTATGGTTCTCTGCTTGACCCGGCAGTGGTCGTACTGCGCCGGTTCAGGGATCATTATCTCAATACCAATTCTCTGGGAAGACGGTTCGTTACCTGGTATTATACCAATTCGCCGCCGATTGCCGATCGGATAGCAGCCTCGCCAATGCTGCGTTTTATAACCCGCATCCTCCTGGTACCGGTGATTGGCGCCGGCTGGTTGTTGCTGCATCCAGTCCCGGCAGGAATGCTGCTCTTTTTGTTGAGCATGGTTGTCATTTTAATCCGGCGTAGATCTCGGGCGCCTTCAATAGCTGCTTGATGAGAACCTTTTTTCTTTTGATTATTTATTTTTCATTTTCATAAACCGTATTATGAGCAATAAACGACGTCCCATAGCCCAACAGGGCTTTACCCTTATAGAACTTATGGTGGTTATGGTGATCCTTGGCATCCTGGCAACCATGATCGTGCCCCGTATTATGGACCGACCGGAAGAGGCCAGACGCACCAAGGCGGCCATTGATATTCAGGCCCTTGAACAGGCGTTGAAATTATACAAGCTTGATAACGGCAGGTACCCGACAACCGAGCAGGGACTGCAGGCCCTGGTTGAACCGCCTTCTGTCGGCAAGCTGGCCAAAAGATGGCGCAAGGGCGGGTATCTTGATAAAAATAAAGTACCCAAGGATCCCTGGGATAATGATTTTGTTTATATCAGTCCCGGACTGCATTCGGATTTTGATTTAATGTCCTATGGAGCCGACGGTGAACCCGGCGGTGAGGGCAATGATGCCGATATCAACAACTGGCAGCTTGAATAGTTTTTTGAGATTCTGTTTTTTCCCCACACCGGCAGGGTGTCGGCGGCGTCTACAGGTGAACGGCTTTACCCTGATGGAGCTGGTCGTGGTAATGGTGCTGCTTTCCCTGCTGACGGCCTTTGCCGTACCCAGAATTCGTTCCTCGCTCTTCACCGATCAGCTGAAAAATACCGCTCGCAGACTCATCGCCCTGGTCAACGAAACCGGTCAGGCGGCCCGGAGTGGGCACCAACCATATCTGTTGGTTTTTGACAGTGGGTCGCAGGTGTTCCATGTGCGGGCCGATATCAGAAAAGAAGATACATCACGGCAAACCATTCGAGATGTACACGTACCAGACGGTATACGGATCGTTGATTTTACTTCAGTCCATGGCGGTAAAAGAGATTCCGGTGAGCTTAAGCTGTGGTTTTCAAAAAACGGATACGTGGATAAAACCCTGATTCATTTTCAGGATGATACCGGCCGCGAGTTAACCCTGGCCCTGTCGCCGTTTCTTGGAGTCAGCAGGCTGTATGATTCCTACCGGACCCTTGAACAGGATATTGTTCAATGAAGACCTGCCCACAGGCTGGATTCACGCTTCTTGAGGTCATGGTTTCCGTGGCCATTATCGGTATAGCCCTGGTCTCTCTGATAGGTTCCCAGTCCCAGTCCATTTCCATTGCCACTGTTTCCCGCTTTGAAACCACTGCTTCTCTTCTGGCCGGGCAGAAAATGACTGAACTTGTGCTTGCAGGTTTTGATGATCTTGGGTCGGATGAAGGGGATTTTGGTGAGGATTTTTCCGATTACCATTGGAAAATTGACGTTCAGGATCTGGGTGAGGATGATACCGGTATTAAAGATACCGATGATCTGCTCAAAGCTGTTGATCTGATAATAACATCCGGGCAGGAATCGGATGAACGGTTTGTTCTCCGCAGGATCATGATGGCGCCCGTCAAACCCTCGGGTTCTTCGTGATGGCACGGCACATATTGATGAAAGGAGTATTTCCTGATGGTAAACTCAGGTGTTGCCGGGGTTTTACTTTGATGGAGATCATGCTGGCCACATTAATTCTGGCCATGGTCGTCAGTATGATTACCCTGTCCCTTTCCGGCTCCCTCAGGGTTGTGGAAGCCACCAGGGATCAGGGGGATCTGTATTACCGGGCTCAGGTAGCCATGGAACGGATCAGCCGCGATCTTGAATCGGCAATCTTAACAGGGGGGGCCGAGTTTGTCGGTCATCCGGTGGAGACTGTGGGAAATGTACGGTCGCTGCTGGATTTTGTTTCCATGGCCCATCTGGTTTTTGACCCGGAACATGGGCAGCGGGGTATGGGTGAGATTGCGTATCTGCTGGCTTCTGATCCGGAGGACAGCGGCCAACTGCTTCTGTTACGTCGTGACCGGCTGGAGGTGCCGCGCGAGAAAAAAGCAGCGGCCCAAACAACGGGTAAGGATGCTTTTTTACTCAGCGATCATTTACGATCCGTGGTTTTTACGTACATTGATGCCGAAGGAGAGGAACACGAATCCTGGGACAGCCGGGTTGATCCTGATGCCGGGGCAGAGGAAAAAAAGCGCAAACACCGACTGCCGGCAGCGGTTTCCTGTACCCTGGAATACTGGCTGGATCGGGAGCAGGAAACAACCCTCCGCTTTCAAACTAAAGTGACGATCCCCACCGGTATGAT
>CAZURY010000160.1:0-5311 GCA_964623145.1 uncultured Desulfobulbus sp.
TGTCCGGATTAAAAAGGCAAGGGAGAACGGAAAATCACTCTTTTTTCGGTTCCGGGGTGGATAAAACGCAGATAGCAGGCATGCAGCAACAACCGCTCTCCCGGCTGCCGGCTCCCGTACAGGCGGTCGCCGACAATGGGACAATTCAGGCCAAGTTCATGGGCTGCGTGCAATCGTAACTGGTGGGTACGGCCCGTAAGCGGGATAAACTCAACCCGAGTTCTGCCATGATGTACACCAAGCTTGAACCACCGGGTAATGCCTGGTTTTCCCTGATCAGGATCGTAAATCTGATGTGGTCGGTTGTCCGGATCAAGGCGAAAGGCCAGCTCGATCTCGCCCGCCTCCTCGGCAACCACTCCTTCCAGGATTGCATCATACCGTTTTTTTACCTGGCGACGGGCAAACTGTTTTGAAAGATGAACATGGGCCTGCCTGGTCCGCGCCAGGACCAGGAGACCGGAAGTATCCATATCCAGGCGATGAACCGCCGGCTGATCAATAATATCCGGGAAATACTCCTTAACCTGCTGTACCACGCATTCCTGCTTATCCGGGCCGCGTCCTGGAACGGACAGCATGCCGGCCGGCTTGTCAACAACGATGATGTCCTCGTCAACATAGAGCAACCGAATCCGTAATTCATCCGCGTCCATAAAAATCCTCTATGCCGCAAAGCATGGTTCCCAGTATGGGTCGGCATTTCTCACTGCAGGTCGAATAAAAATGTTTGTGTTTCCTGGTTGCCGACGCATTTTCACGGCCATAATAAAATTCGGACAGGCTGATCGGCTGTAATTGCTGCCTGGCCGCATGGGCGAGCAGTTTCGGGGCGCAGCAATCACCGGTGCCGGTCGGGATACCATTCTTCCCATAAAAGGCCTGTAAAAGGGTGTAACGGCCACCCCGGAAATCGGGTAGCCGATACAGGGAAAAAATTTCCTGCATAAGCTGCCGGGAAAGCTCGCGGCGTTTGTGGCGAAGCCGAGTCCAAACCGCACTGCCCTTGTGTTCCTGCTCCATTTTATAACCAATTTCTTTAATGGATTGCTCCACTGGTTCAACACATTGATGAAAATCATCCACGTCAAAAAGCGGGCCGACCCAGCCGGGAGCACGCCAGTGCCCGTTAAACATTCCGGAAAACCCGTGCAACACAACCTCTTTCCCATGGACATTCCGACAAAGCAACACGCCAAACATCTTGCCCCGATCCGCTCCGAAAAGAGGAGCGGTGGAGATGCGGGAATCCGGCAAACTTCCGACCATACGTACATTGATATGGCCGTTTTTATCCATAAACCTCATCAGCTCAAGAGCCGCAGGACGCGCAGACCGATCCTCAAGGCCATGCTCCAGACCACATCTTCGGCAATAACCGGAACAACCGGCGCCCGGTTCTTTTTCGGTACTCATAATCAACTATTTTTTAAACAGGTAGAAAAGAAGAGAAAGGAGCAGGCTGACCAGAATGGAGCTGGTCAAGGGGAAATAAAAATGAAAATTGTCTTTATCAAACACCAGGTCTCCCGGCAGCCTGCCCAGGGGGATGTGTTTCAACCAGGGCCATAACAGACCGGTTGCGATCAAAACAATTCCGCAATATATAAGCAGTCGTGGCATTTCAATCACCTTCCGGACGGGTTCCATGTTGCTGGGTCATCATCACGCCAACAAATATAAGCAGTCCGGCAACAAACTGCCAGAGGGTAAATCGCTCTCCCAAAAGAACAACCCCAAGGATAATGGCCCACAGGGGAATCAGGTTAATAAAAGCCGCCGCCTGATTGGCCGGTACCCGGCTGACACCAAAATTATACAAGCCATATGCGCCAACGCTGACAAAAGTGCCGAGATAGAGGACCGACAACAGGGCGGATACCGATACCGCCTCCGGCATGTGAATGTCCATAATAACGACAATAAACAGAAAAAACACCGCACCGATAAAAGATTGGACGGCCGTAAGAAAAAGAGATGGCAGGTCAGCGCTTAATTTTTTTACTAAAATAATGTATCCTGTGGCGGTGACCATGGCCAGAAACTCGAGAAAATTGCCCAGGACAGGATTTGGCGCATGCTCGGAAACCGAGGCCGCAAGACTCAGCCATACGGCGCCGACAGCGGCAAGCACGAGGCCTGCAACAACCCGCCTGGTAATTGATTCTCCGAGAAACAGAGCTGCGGCGACGGCTACAAGTAACGGCAACATGGTGGTAATCATGGAAGCCTGGGAGGCGCTGGTCAAATTCAGAGCGGCAGCCTCAAAAAGAAAGTAGAGGCAGGGTTCACAAATCCCCATTGCAAAAAGAGGCAGCAAGTGCTTACGGCCAAGATGCAGCCTGGAAAACGATCGAACAAAGGGCAAAAAACAAAGCGAGGCAATAATCATTCTGGCACAGACAACCAGCATTGGATCTATCCTGCCGATGGCATATTTCATGGCCACAAAGGAGCTGCCCCAAAGGAACATGGCCGTAAGAAGGGCAGATAATGAAATGAAACGACTTGATGAATATACCGCAGTCACATCGGCCCACGCGGTTGTAATCCGTTTACATGCTTGTTAAAAATCATATTCCACGACTTCAGGACCAGCTCTTTCATAACCTTGACAATAGTACGCAATTTTTTTGTAAAGTTTATTTCGTTATAAGTCATTACTCTTCAACTAAAAAATAGAATGGCCAAACCACAAAAGGACGCTACCATAAACCGGGCAGGACAAAGCCGCAAATATTTTATTCGAAACAGAAGCCGGAAGACAGAGGACAGAAGACAGAAAACAGAGTTAAAAGCATGGCAATTTATCCTGCTTCTGTTGGTTCTCCTTATTCCATCCTTTATCCCATCACTGGCCCAGGCGACGACCAGGCTCGAGCTGGTCGATGCCAGCGCCCGCAAAACCTATCGAATTTACCGGCGCATTCCCTGTCTGACGCAAAAACAACTTGACTTCGGTCGGGATGTTATTCAGGGTATGGAATACAATTCCCAACGTATATTCCGAAAAATATGTCTGCTGCCGGGTATAAATTTCCGCACGGCCAGCCGGACTTGGACTACTCTACTGACTATACATCTCACCTACGAACAGGTCCTTGCCTTTGAACAGTGGAGCGATCTGCCAGGTGTTGATCTTCCCCTTGCCCTGCAGGCGCTCCCTGAAATCAAACAGCTCAGCTATGAAGCGGGTCGGGCGTTTCGCAGTTTCCTTGAACTTCCTGATATTTCCCCCCGCCATGCCCTGCAGACCATTCCCCTGCTTAATGGACTGAAAAGCGTCAATAAAAGGGCTGTCCAGGGATTGCTGACCATTCATGATATTGACGGAATCAAGGCTCTGGACGGTATCATTGCCGTGGCCCGCCTTATCGATCATCAGGCCAGAGCCGCTGATAGTTACGCCCGTATCCGTGATATGAATACTGAAACCATGTTTGATACCCTGCCCCTGTTCAAACAGCTGCGCCAGGAGGATGCCTGGAATGCCCACAATTTGTTTCGACAGGACGATATGACCCGCATTGACGCCTGGCTGTGGATTATCCGCTATTTCGCCCTGCCTCCCATGGTACAGGAGGCCCAATATTACCGCCAGGACGATGAACATAAAAAAGCCCTCTTGCAAGCCTTTTACGATGGTGGTGAAGAGTTGATCTGGAAGATCAACAACCTGCATGCCATCACTGATCGTTTTGGCTTTGAAATCTCTGAAGCAAAGCTGAAAACATGGTCGAAAAAGCAACTTTACGCCCGCTTCCATAAACTTTCCCGGCAGGTGCAATTCACCTTTGGCAAACGCTTTTATCCAGCCATGGCGCGGGGGAACAAGACCGCGATGATCAGTATCCTTCGCCGGGCGACTACTGCTGACCGGATACAGACAGCGCGTGATTTGAGCTCAGCCAATATATACGCCCTGCTCTCCCAGGGCAGCGAGCTCTACGACTCCTCGTTCCGCGACATTCTGGCGCCCATTCTGAAAAAAAGGATGATGGAAAACCATCATGGCGACCTGCTGGCCTTTCTTCGGGCCATAGATCCGGAGAACCTGTTGGCCTCAAGCTTCATCGTCAGCCTGGCTCAGAAGGGCAAACTCACCACCTTTTTCCCGGAAGATGACGTGCGGCAGAAGAAAATCCTTGATCTGGTCGCCGCATCCGCCTTTAAAAATGAGGACTCCATACTTCTATTTTCGGCAACTTTTATCCATCTCCTCAAAATACTTCAACCCGATGCCCGCACCTATCTGATCGACAAAATGAGCCGGGATGCGGACAGGGACACCTCCACTTTTTCACGATTAATCAGCGTTATCCTCCAATATTACATGCAGGAATACCCGGAACTTCTCAGCAGCAGGGACCGGGTACTCATCACCCGGCTTATTATTAGAAAAGGAGCTATCGACCTCGGAAAATATCAAAAAACCCCATTTAAAGAATGGAAAGAAGACGGACAGCTGGGTTCAATTTCAATCTTTCACCCCGATGATGACGGACGGAAATCCTTTATTTCCAACGCCCTTACCCTGTTGCGAAGCGGCTACCGCCTTGCCCTTTGTAATCAATACACCCTTGACCCGATCAGCCCGCAAAAACGGCAGCAATACCGACAAATCATTGCCGCGGCCCGCCATAACCCGTCCTCCGGACTGGCACAACTCTTTTCATCCATGCGCGCCCTCAATTTTGCGGTCGGTTTTACCAGGGAAGTAAACGGTATCACTATCCGGCATGGACTGCATGTTTACGTAGACGAAAAGGATCAGCAACGCCTTCTTGAACGCTTTTTCAAAGGGGGTGACGAGATGATAGCCCAGCGGGGACACAGCTACTGGCGCTCCGAGCAACTGACGGATCCCCTGGTCAAACTGTTGCGGGAGCAGAAAATAACGGATGCGGATATCGATGCCAAACAGCGCTTCCTCAGTCTGGGTTCCTGTGGCGGGGTCAAGGCCTATACCCGTATGACCCGACTGTTTCGAGGCCATGTTGATATCCTGGCCACCATCGGCACCGGCATGGCGATCATTAATGATCCATATAATAAAAATATTCTGGAAGTCATTGCCAAAAATCCATCGACCATTTCCTGGAAGGGTGTTGCAGACAAGCTCTCCTTTATTTTCAAAGGGGGCCGGGGACAGGATTATCTGCAGCCCGGCTCGCTGACCGCAATTCTGCATAAAATTATAGATGAGGAGAAGAAAAATGAAGAGCGACAGCAGGATTTTGACTGCATGCTGGAAGATACCTTCTGCCCGGAAGAAAATTAACGGTAACTGCTCACAGGCACAGTATCTTCG
>CAZURY010000161.1:0-5298 GCA_964623145.1 uncultured Desulfobulbus sp.
GCCCCTTTAATTCGATTTTTTACAAATCCATTATTTCTGTTTTTTACGCCGGCCGACCAGGCCAATCAGACCTGTACCAAACAGCAGCATGGTGGCAGGCTCAGGAACTGGCGCGGCTCCTACGGGATGTTGGCCGGTTCCCGAGGAGTAGGAACTTTCGCCTCTTAAAGTAACGGGATTGCCGTATTCATCAGTCGCAAACAGAAGGACGGGCGAATCCAACTCATCACTGTCCGTAAAAAAGGAAAATTCTCCCAATACTCCCTGAAAAGAATCTATCGGGTCTCCTGCTGGGTAATAATCTTCACCACCCGGCTCACCAAATTCTTCCAATTTATAGGTATAATAGGCATAATTGTAGTCAGTAAAAGTGTCTTCTCCCGCAAAAAGATTAGCATTCGTCTGCTTGTCTGCTATATAACTGCTCCATCCTTCACGATGATAATCGGAAGTATCAGCGGATGATCCAAGTGAATCAGAAAGACCCACCATGAAACCACTTATTTTATAGGTGGAGTTATTATAAATATCATATGTTATTTCCCATCCCTTATGTACATCTCCAAAAATAATTGCACCATCTTCATCGGTACCTACCACGCCCAATCCTGTTACCTCAGTTGAGCTTTCTACCACCTCCCAATAGTGAGAGCTGCCATCGTCAGTGAAAACTATGGTACTCGCCCTCGCGCCAGAGCCTGCAACTCCACCCAAAAAAAACATCGCTGCAACTGTTGTGATAACTTTTCGTTTCCTTGTTTTTTTCTTTTTCATTTTTCTTCTCCTTTTTTAGAAAAGTGAACCGTACCCTTTTCTTTACGGTTCGTGATATGGTAACCTGTTACATACATTTATGTTTCTTTCCGGCCCTGCACCTTCGATTCATCCAGAGACACATGATAAACTTGTCTGTTACGTTATTTTTACCATCCTGTACTGACAGATTACTTGCATGATTTTATGATGTAGAATTAATCGGTTACATATTGATTTCTAAAATAACGAACGTTATAACGCCCAAACGTCCCCTTGCTGCGACATAATTATTTTGCGACAACAAGATTATTCAGTCTGAACACTCTTGACGAACTGAACTGATAAATAGCCTCAAGACCATTAACAGCTTCAAATTTGTCATCCTCGAGAATTGTTGAGGGGATCCATTCAGGTACCGGGCCACAGCAGGTATGCTGGATTCCCGACTAACAAACTTCGGGAATGACGAACGGCACAGACTGCGGAATGACGTTTGGTTTTGTCATCCCCGAGGGTAGTACGTCATCCCCGAGGGTAGTTGTCGGGGACGGGGATCCATTCAGGGCCGGGCCGCAGCAGGTATGCTGGATTCCCGACTAACAGACTTCGGGAATGACGGAAGAGGCAGACTTCGAGAATGACGAACGGCACAGACTGGGAATGAACGAAAGTGGCAGACTGCGGAATGACGATCGGGACAGATTGCGAAATGACGAGATGAGCAGGATGCAGGCTTACAAATTTAGGAACTTTTTACTGCTTGATAACGCCCTTGTACTTTAATGAACCGGCATGGTGAAAGATCCTGCCGGTGACCGGAACTTCTGTACATGACCGATGCTATCGCGCCTGGAAACAGATGTATTGAATTAAAGAGGACCAGGCTGCTTAATCAGATCCTGCCGGTGTTCCCGGATGGAAACCTGTTGCTTCTTACCGGGGGACCGGGGACGGGCAAGACCTTTCTTATCCGGCAACTGCTCCGGCACGGAAAAGAGAAAAGCGCCTATATTGATCTCAAAAAACTCAGCTCCGACATCACATTTTTTGTGCGGCAGCTTGAACGTTTATTCGCCGAACTCTGGCCCGATATTTTCACAGGACCGTCGGTAAAAAAAAGAAAAAAGCATGCCCATAACTCCCTGCCACGACACAGGATTAACACTCTTTTGGACGAACTTTTCATTAGGGGCAACGATGCAGCAGTCATTGCCTTTGACGGTTGCGAGGTACTTGCTGACCGTCCGGCATGGTTGGAACAGATTTCCCTTATCCTGAAACGATTACCTTCTTTTGTCTCCGTTGTTCTGTCCTCCAGCGCTCCCCTGAAGATCGCCCCGCTTCCCTCCCTGCGCCTCCAGGGAAAACTGCTCGAATTCAGCACGGCAGATCTCCATTTTGACGAGGAGGAAACATATCAATTTCTGTCACAGAGCATACCTGCGATAACCCGGCAAGACGCTGGGAAACTCCAACAGACAATCGACGGCTGGCCGGCCGCCCTCGCCCTTTTTTGTCTGCAATATCAAAAAACAGACAATTCACTGCCCCTTGAAGTTCCTCTTAAAGGTATTTCAGTTGAGCACCTCCATGATTATCTCCAGACTGAAATTCTGGTTGACCTGTCCCCCGAAGACCTGCGAATATTCTGTACGGCTGCCCTGCTTGAACCCTTTGATTATGAACTCCTTGGTTTTTTTGTTCCCGTTAGCCGTGATCGGCTTGTACAGCTCTTTACCTCTTATTCTTTTCTCCTTGATCGGGTTGACGACAATCAAGACTTTGCATCCATTAAATTTGCCCACCTGTATGCGGCATTCTTTCGCAGCCGGGCAGCTGCCGCGCTCGGTCATGTGCAACTAAAAAAATTCCATGTGAAAGCAGGTCGTTACTTTCAAAAAACCGGGTTGACGGACAAAGCATTGCCGCATTTTATCGCCCTTGAAGACTGGGATTGTGCAGTCAACATGATCCTTAGCGACCACGGACGCTGGTTGACCGAAGAAAATTATGAACAGTTGCCGTTCTGGGTGGATCAGCTGCCTGAGTCGCAGCCGGCACGACACCCCCGCCTTGCGGTACTCCTTGGGCAGGCACATTTATATTCAGGCAACCTGGATAAGGCCGTACAGCTTTTTCGGACGGCACACGGGAATGCCCGCACAGGTTCCAGGGACTGGCTTGAATCGGGTTGCAGGTTATGTGAAGTTCTGCTGTTACAAGGAAGCCTGCAAGAAGGAGTTGACCTGGCGGAAAGGATTATGGAGCGTTCCCGGGTAATCAGTCGCTTTCGGGCAGAGGCCATGATGTTTCAGGCCATTGGCCTGAATCTTATGTGCCGATTTGATGAGTGTGCGCGATTATGGCGCCATATCAGTACCATTGCCAATTCCAGATTTCTTCCTCTGGACAAAGCTGCCCGCAGTTATCTGATGGCGCCCAAGGCAGTTTTTTACAACCTGGAACTGGGAAATTTTGAAGAAAGTGCACAGATTCTCGACCATGCCATTGTTGTTTTTCGTCATGCCGATCCCCGGAAACGGCTGGGATGGGTACTGCTGTTCAAGGGAGTGCTCAAGTTGGAACAGCAGCAATATCCGGAGGCGATTACCTGGTTCAAGGAGGCCGTAATCGTCAGCGGCAAAACAAATCGTTCCGTGCACGCAACTTCTACTGCATTTTTAGCATACAGCCTTGCTGCCCATGGGTACACGGAAGAAGCACGAATATGGGCGAAACGGGCACGGCCGCTGCTAACAAATGACCTCACCCTGTGGGCGCCTATCATGTGCTCCCTGGCAGAGGTTTACTTGTCCGACCGACCCGAAAAAATCTTAAATGAGCTGCAACTTGCCTGGAACCTGGCCGGTCAACGAAATATGCTGCTGCCCATGGCACTGACTGCATACACAGCGTTTGCCGTTCGGGACAAGATTTCACCAAGAGGGGAGGCAGTCAATTTTTGCCACCTCGCTGCCGCCACCTGCCGACAGAAAAACATCCAGCATCGCGAAGCGCAGCTTCTACTCTATCTTCACTCCCTGCGGTCCCGAGCCGATCAGGGGGAGGCATCCAGACATTTTACCAGGGCAATGACCATCATCAGCGAAAAACAATTGGGGTATCTGCTGACGGACGACGAGCGGATTAATGGGCTGGACCTGATAATACGGGCAATAAAGCAGGGAATTGCAACCGCTTATTTTCTTGAACTCTGCGGGGCCTGGAACGGCAAGGGCTGCGAAGCGCTGATTCCTGTTTTCCGGGGGGCCACCATTGATCTTAAAGTTGACATCGCCGCTTTCTGGGCCCGAAGCCGGTTCAGGTCCGCCCTGCCGCATATTGAACGGACAATAGGCACGGTAAAAAGAAAAAAAACCGTCACAAAACTTGAAAAAACAGCTCAACAGCTCAAAAATTGTCCGCCGGATCCCTTGCATGTCCGGTTATTAGGGCCCTTTACTCTTCAACGGCGGGAGGAAATCATTCCGAATCAGGCATGGAAGAGGTCAAAGGCAAAAGAACTGTTCAAGCTGCTTTGCCTGTATCCGGACATTAGCTTTACTCTGGATCAACTTACGGAACTTTTCTGGCCGGAAAGCAGCCCGGACAAGGCCAGAGCAAACCTGTGGAGTACAGTCAGTTCCTTAAAGTCGACAATTGAGCCGGAACTCTCTGCCCGGGCTGGTTCAAGCTACCTGCAGGGCGGTAGTCAAACATACAGAATACACCTGCCGGCCGGCTCCACCGTTGATACGATACAGTTTAAGGAAAAGGCGGAAAAGGGATTTTATTACTACCGGAACAAGGATAATGCCAGAGCGCAGCTTTATTTCGAGTCAGCCGTTGCAATCTACAGAGACCAATTGCTGCCCGAGGACCTTTACGCCCCCTGGACAGACGAACCACGGGAAGAGTTCGCCTTATTGCGAACCAGGGTATTACGATCCCTTGCCGCTATTTTTTTTGAAAGGAGGGACCTTGATGAATGCATCCGAATATATGAAAAGATCATCACCCTTGACCTGTGGGATGAAGAGAGTTACTTCGAACTTATGCAATGTTACGTCCTGCAGGGAAGAGAGCTGGAGGCAATAAAAGTTTTTCGGCGTTGCGAGAAGGTATTATGCAGAGAGCTTGACGTTACCCCCAATGAACAACTGCAAAGCCTTTTGCAGCGCATCATAAAACGCAGGACAACCGTTACCGATACAATTCCATAACCCGCAGCAGCCCGGCAAAGGCATTACCCGAGTTTTACTGTTTCTGGAACACAAAGGAACGTTCCGGCAGCATAGATCGACACGGATCTTCCGTGCCTGGGCATCAGAGAGGTAGAAACAAAAAAACGCAGGCCATGGAGAACCATAGACCTGCGCCATAGATAAAGGAAATCAACAGATTTCCCTATACGCTTTGCACCTGTAAAGGATTACTTCTTTGCATTTAATCGCATCTGTTTTGCCATTTCCTTCATCTCAACCAGAGATTTCTTCATCTTGGCCAGTCCATACCAGGTAGTATAGTCGGGCATGATATGAA
>CAZURY010000162.1:0-5298 GCA_964623145.1 uncultured Desulfobulbus sp.
TCATATTCTTGATGAGGACATGAAGTATGGAGAATACCTTAAAGATGAGAAGGAAGGCGCTGAGGTTGTAACGGGTTAAGGGTGACTTTTAGCCTTTATGAATGGGAATCCAGGTTATTGGGCTGAATTTTTGGAGCAGCGGATTACCGGCAGGAAAAAAACAACTTTCATGAAAATCCCATTAACTTTGGCAGCCACAGGACGATATCCGGAAAGGCAATCAGGGTTGCAATAGTCAGTACGTCCGCAATAAAAAAAGGAGTGGCCCCGCGAAAGACATCCTGGACACTGCATTCCGGCCGTACCCCGGCAACAACAAAACAGTTGAGGCCGATTGGCGGTGTAATCAGACAGAGTTCCGCCATCTTGACCACAATAATACCAAACCAGATCGAGCAGCCGACACCAGAGATTCCAAAGGCGGAATCAGCCGCCATTACCCCTTCGCCGCCGTTTAAGGCAATAACCGCCGGATAGACCACCGGCAGAGTCAGCAGCAGCATGCCGATGGCATCCATGAACATGCCAAGTACGGCATAGCCGCAGAGAATAAGGATCAGGGTTACCATCGGGCTTTGGTCAAGGCCGGTGATCCAGGCGGAAAAAGCAGCAGGCAGGTCGGCAAATCCAAGAAAGCGGACATAGAGGAGAACGCCCCAGATAATGGTGAAAATCATGACCGTCAGCTTGGCGGTTTCCATTAATGCGCCCTTGAGTTCCTTTAAACGCATTCCCTTGTACAGCGCCATGCACAGGATGACAAAAGCGCCAAGGGAACCCGCCTCGGTCGGGGTTCCTACCCCGCCGTAAATACAGACCACGATAATGGTGACCACGAAAAAGATCGGAATCGCTCCCGGCAGGCATTCAAATCGCTCTTTCCAGCTGTAACCGGTGACCGGTGGTCCGAAATCCTTGCGGGTCCGGGCAAGAATAATAACCAGCCCGCCATAGATAACGGCAGATACTGCACCCGGCAGAAAACCGGCCATCAGCAGGGCGCCTACATCCTGCTCGACAATAATAGCGTAGATAACAAGAATTGCCGATGGCGGAATCAGCGATGCCAGGGTACCGCTGGCCGCGACCACACCTGCGGCAAAGCGTTTATCGTAGCCGAGTTTGAGCATTTCGGGTACGGCAATGCGGGCAAAAACAGCCGAGGTGGCGACCGATGCGCCGGAAACCGCCGCAAATCCGGCGGCGGAGAAGACGGTTGCCACGCCCATACCGCCGGGCAGCCAGCCCAGCCAGCGTTTAGCGGCTTCAAACAGAGATTTGGTCAGGCCGGCGTGATAGGCCAGAAAACCGATCAGAATAAAGGTGGGGATCAGAGACAGCGCCAGGGTGGAAACCTTGGAATGGGGAATGGTTCCGGCCATCTTCATGGCTACCAGCAGGCCTTTGTCAAAACCCATCCGGGCCGAAAAAATCCAGACAAGACCAAGAAAACCCGCCCCGGCGGCGGCAAAGGCCACCCGGACCCCGATAACAACGAGAACCATCATGAGTCCGGTGACCCACAGGCCGATGGTAACTGAATCCATCTGTGCCATAGTCGAAAACAGGGTCATGACGACTCCCCGATGTCTTGAGAATCACCTGCACCCATGACTGCTTCGGCTTCCGCCTTGGCAAGACGGGCGGCATCCTCCACCAGCGGTACTCCAATCGGCCTGTTCCCTCCTTTCCGAATCGCCCGGATATAGCCCCAGCACTGCAGGAGCAAGCGCAGGGCGAGAATGGTCAGGGAAAAAGGGACAACCAGTTTGGCCGGCCAGGTAGGCAGGTTGATGTCCAGTGAAGAGTCGCCGATGGACCAGGCACGGTAAAAATGCAGAGAGGAGCCGTAAATCAGTACCAGGGTCACCGCCAGCATTATCAGGGTGGAAAGCAGTTCCACCGCCCATAAAAGTCTGCCGTGCAGATGGGTGACAAGGATATCCATGCGAATGTGGCCTCCTTCCCGCTGGGTATAGGCAATGCCGAGAAAGGCCATAAAAGCCATTGCCTGTTCAACCCAGTCAACATAGCCGTTCACCGGCAGGGAGAAAAGCCAGCGACCGAGAATATTGGCCGTTGCCAGGAAGACCAGCAGAAGAATCACAATGCCGCCGACAAGGTTGAGCATGGATTCAAGCCGATGAAATACCTGGTCGGCAATGCTGAGCGGCGAGCGATCGGTGAGGACTGGAGCGGAACCGGCCATGGTTGATCACCAGAGGTACGGGTAAAAAGGGTAGATACTTGCAGGGGCAAACCCGCATTCGTCAGGAGAATGCGGGTTTTTGTACGAGTCGTTATTCGGCATAGAGCTTTGCCGTAAAATCAAACAACGCCCGGGAGTCAAATTTGTTGGCGTATTTTTTAATCCAGTCGGCGCGAACGGATTCGGCAAGTTTGTTCAGCTCGGCAGTCTGCTCAGGCGTAAAGGTAACCTTGGTCAATCCCTGCTCGGTGATGGCCTGTTCATACTTGCCGGTTGTATTATTATTGTAATTATCCACGTAATAGGCGATTGCCTCGTCAACTGAACCAAGCAGGGCATCCCTGTTTTGCGGACTCAGGGCGTTCAGGGCATCGGTATTAACCACAACCGGGCAGTTGGCCGTACCCAGATTCAGATTGGTGGTCGCCCATTTCCCGACCTTGTAGGTCTTGGTCGCCAGATGCGCATGCGGCGCAAAGGCTGCCGCATCAATAACACCGGAATCCATGGACTGACGCACTTCGGAAAAGGGAACCCCGGTTTTTACCGCCCCGAGTTTGCTGAGCACTCCCATGATACCGCCCGGCCCCCGAACGCGCATCCCTTTGAAATCGGAGAGGTCTTTCAGGGGAGGCGTCTTGCTGATGATATTGTACTGGGGCAGGGGCGTGGGCATCAGCAGGGTGGCATTCCATTGGGCCATGTTTTTAACCACAATCGGATTTGCGTATACTTTTTTGTAGATCTCTGCAATTTTTGCCAGCGAGACTTCCCTGGCAAATGGCAGTTCAGTGACCGTGATGGTCGGGTTTTTATCCTGATGGTAGAAGGAACAGAACTGGGCCATTTCAAAGGCGCCTATGGAGATGCCGTCAAGATTTTCCTTGGCTTTGGACAGACCGCCATAGGAGATCTTCAGCTTGAAATCACCATTGGTTTTTTGATCGACCAGTTGGGCCAGTTTTTCCACGTTTTCAGTAAAGGCCCGCCGTTTGCCCCATAGAGAAACATTCCATACCGTCGCCGCCTGCGACTCGGCAGCAAGAAAAGCGATACCTATCAGAGACAACACAATGAGTTTTCCGTCAAATCTCATACAACCTCCTTTTGTAAATATGCGGGTTAATCATCATCAGGATTGATACCGGTAATAGAGCAAAGCTTCAACCGGGAGTCTGCCGGGGGATACCGGCCGATGACATCATTTGCTCAATTTGCTCAATTTACTCAATTTGGGAAAGAATCAGGCGGCATTTCGGTATTTGACCGGTGATTTTCCCGTCCACCGTTTGAATGAACGGGAAAAGGTGCTCAGTTCACTGAATCCCAGAAGAAAGGCAATTTCAGTCAGGTCCATACTCTTTGACTGCACATATTCCTTGGCTAGTTTCATGCGGGTCTCGTTGAGCAGGGCAAGAAAGGTGGTGCCTTCCTCTTTAAGCAGGCGCTGCAGTTTTCTTGTGCTGATACAAAGTCGCGAAGCTGTTTTTTCCACTGTAACATTGCCTGACGGCAGACTCTTTAAAATCAACCTGCGAACCTGCGTGGTCATGGTGTCGTCATCCAGTGAGGCCAGATATCGCCCCATGGCAAGATCATTGAATTCCGCCAGTTCTTCGTTGGCTCCGGGCAGCAGTACATCAACCTGGTCCAGGGACAGCGCCAGGCTGCCGGCCTTGGCGTTAAAAAAGACCGGTCCCTGAAAGAATTCATAATATTTACCGGCGCACGGGGGTTTGTCATGGGTAAAACTCACAGCCACCGGCGTCAGGTTGTGCTGGAAATTGATGCGCAGGGTGCTCATGATCCAGGCAAGAGCCGCATCTTCCCGGGCCCGGGGATACGGTTTTTCATCGCGGTATGTGAGAGAAAAAACGAGTGTTTTCTCTTTGTCATCCTCATGGATTTTACCAAAGCGGGCCTCGGAAAGAACTTTGTAAAAGCGCAGAAGACGTTCCAGGGTGCTGCGCAGGGTTCTGCTCATTAAAAGGGCATAACCAAGGGTGCCGAAATGGGTCGGGTGCCAGTTTGCTGCCGCCGAAAGCCCGAAACAGGGATCGCTTATCCGTTTGGCGGCCTCATCCCAGAGCCGGGCAACTTTCTGCAGGGAATAGCGTGCGCCGGGCTGATACATCAGTTTAGGATCAAGTCCCGCCTCTGCAAAAATCGGTTCCGGATCCTGGTTGTATGCCTTGCAGATATTCCACAATACCAGCTGGATACTTGCCAGTTTTGTCAGATTCATGAACCCTCCCGGTAGCTCATGTAATGTTGACTCTGAACGTACAGAATCTGCCGCCATGGTGAACTTGCCATGATCCGACATGGCTGATGTCACCGCGTTCTTACCGTCTATCTTTCCGGTTACCCTAATATAAAATAAAAAAATGTACAATTTTGACGAGTATCTCTTTGGGCTGCCGTCGTAAACTGCCAAATATTTTGGCGCGCAGTGCCAAGCAGTTAGATCCCTGTATCCTTTATACTTCCTACTGAAATCAAGAAAAGAATATTTTTTAAGAGGGCCTTGTGGATCTGCAGCCAACAATAATGAAAACGCATATTTTCGACACCTGCGCAGATGTCCCCGTGCCAATGAGATTTGTCAGCGAGGTGTTGTCCTTGATATTGGCCGGCAACGGGAATGAGATTCGTGTGCAGTTGGGTGATTTTTTGTGGGACCGGAAAGACGCTATTGAAACCACCTCCGTTCTCAGTGTTGAAATTAACAGTGAAAATATTGTTGAAACGACAAGTAAAGTAGAAATCACCTTATTGGGAATCGTACGAAATCAGCAGGAAAAGAAGTCGGAATTTACCCTCTATTTTTTTCTCTGGTGGCATTTTCATGCTCCTGTGTTGAGCAGGGGAAGGAGCATCATCTCCTTGCCGACGGACATTTTGCATATTTGTTGTGAAGAAAAAACGCAACAATTATCCGACGCTGTATTTGACGTACTCCTCTGCCGAAAAAGCGCTTCATCTCTGGATGATGTTTTAGGAAACGGCAGAGGCTTTTTATTTGTCGGGCCGGGCTAGTGTCTCGTCAACACTGCTCTGACGCATCTTGCTTGTCCTTTTCCACGCCT
>CAZURY010000163.1:0-5284 GCA_964623145.1 uncultured Desulfobulbus sp.
GGGTTATTGAGAAAACCGGCGATTTAACCTACCATATCCAGGACGGCTGGATTATCACCTGCAAGGTCAAGAAAGGGGAAACACCGCCCTGGAGTTTTGCGGCCTCAGATGCCAAAATCACCGAAAACGGCTATGCCTTCTTAAAAAATGCCACCTTTCGCATAAAAGACATTCCCGTGTTGTATATGCCCATTATTTTTCTGCCGGCAAAAACCACCCGTCAGACCGGCTTTCTTTTCCCTTCCGTCGGCCTGTCCGACAGAGACGGTTTTGATTTTACAGCTCCTTTTTTCATCAATCTTTCCCCGTCAAGCGACATAACCCTCTATCCTGAATATATCAGTAAACGAGGTTTTATGGCCGGAGCGGAATTTCGCTATACCAGCGACACAACCTCCATGGGATTTTTCATGGCCAACTTTCTCAACGATGACCTGAGCGATCCGGATGATCCCGATAACGCCGATTATTTTGCGGATGGCGGCTTTACCCATACCAACCAGGAACGCTACTGGGTACGGGGCAAGGCTGATCAGGACTTTGGCCTGTGGACGACCCGGCTTGATCTCGACATTGCCTCTGACCTTGACTACCTGACCGAGTTCAACAGCGGCCTGACAGGGTTTATAACCAGTCAGGATAGATTTTTAAAAACCTTTGGCCGCGGCTTCCAGAACAAAACCGAACTATCAAGGGAAAACAGCCTGAAAATACTTCGCTCCTGGGACAATGGCTCTGCCCTGCAGATTGATTTTCTCGGCATTAACGATCTGCGGGAACCAAAAACAAGCCCTGATCCATTGTGGAATCTGCCAATGATTAACTACACAGGCCTGCTGCCTGTCTATGATACCGGCGTTGATTTTTCCTGGACGGCTAACTATACGAATTTCTGGCGGGATAACGGCGTACGGGCCCAGCGACTGGACCTGCCGTTGAAGCTGATTGCCGGCGTTCCCCTGACACCTTATCTTGAGACCACCGTTGATGCAGGCATTCGTAATACCAGTTATTTCATTGATGATAACGGTGATGATGCCTGGAAGAATTCCGATACGGAGAATCGTTTCCTGGTTGAATTCGGCGGCAAGGTCGGCACAAACATGGTCCGTGATTTTAACATTAATGTTGGTGAAATCTATCGATGGAACCATACCTTCCGGCCCTCTATTTCGTACCGATACGTCTCTGACGAGAATCAGGATAATTTGCCGGAATTTGATGACATCGACAGGGTCGCCGATCAAAATATCATTTATTATAATCTGGATAACTTTTTTTCCATCTTCGGCCTGCACAACGGCTCTGAATATGACAGACAGTACGGGTATTTTAAAATTCGGCAGGGATATGATTTCCGCAGTAAAGTAAGTGATACCCCCTTAACCCCTGTAGAACTGAAGGCTGCCCTTTTCCCGCTCAAGGATTTCCGGATTGTTTATCGTTCCGACATTGACGTATATGGAGCAGGCGTTGTGAGAAATGCGCTGGAATCCGACTATCGAAACAGCAGGGGTGACACCTTTTACCTGGATTATTTCTCCAATGACAAACAAGATGAGAAGAACACGGAATCCATAAAAGGCGGGGTACGGATTTCCCTCCTCTACTCGTTGATTGCCTCGTACGACATAGAGCGCTCCCTGGAAGACAGCCAAACCGTGCAGGAAAACTTCAGCCTCATTTACCAACCTTCCTGCTGGTCGGTTGAATTTGCAACCAACTATACACCAGGGAACCAGAAGTACATGGTAATGTTCCGGCTGGCAAATATCGGCAATCCCTTCGGGATAGATCTGCCGGGTATATAGGCTCAACTTTTGCTCTTTTGCATTACAACAAGACAATTGCCCTTGATGACCGTACTTTTATTTTTTCTCCCCAAAAAAACTTTCCGAGGGTGGAAAACACTCGGTCCGGACCTGTTCACCGATGGCTTCCTACGACGTTTTTAACGGTGATGCCGATGGAATTTGCGCCCTGCACCAACTTCGCCTGCATGACCCGCAACCTGATGCGCGTCTTATCACCGGCGTCAAACGTGATATCCGCCTGCTGGATAAAATTAAACATGTCGAGAACAGCAGCATAACCGTTCTTGATATTTCCATGGACAGTAACCATGGACCATTATGCACGCTGCTTGAGCATGGGAATTCCATCCTCTACATTGATCATCATTTCAGTGGTGATGTTCCCAAGAACCCCGCTCTTCAAGCCCATATTGATCCCGCGCCCCAGACCTGCACCTCGTTGATTGTCGACAAAATTCTGGGAGGCGCTTACCGGGAATGGGCTATTGTCGGCGCCTTTGGTGACAACCTTGATGAAGCAGCAGAACAATCGGCCCTATCCCTGAAATTATCACGGAAGGAGCTGCACAGGCTTCGGGAAATTGGGATTCTGCTGAACTATAACGGATACGGCGCCACGGTAGAGGATCTGTTTTTCCCACCAGAAGACCTTTTTACCCATGTTCATCAATGGAACACGCCTTTTGACTTTTATGATTCTTCGCCGGTACTGCAAACCTTGCGGCAGGGTTATACGACTGATATGGAAAAGGCAGGGGAAGCGATTCCCATTCAACAGGATGTGGCGGGCAGAATCTTTGAGCTTCCTGATGAGTCCTGGGCCCGGCGAGCGGCCGGTGTCTTTTCCAATGCCCTGGCTAGAGAAAAACCTGAGCTTGCCCATGCCCTGTTAATTGCGAATGCGGATGGCTCCCTGCGCATCAGTGTCCGCGCCCCGCTTGATACACGGCAGGGTGCGGATGAACTTTGTCGCAAATTCCCAACCGGTGGTGGTCGAGCTGCAGCCGCCGGAATAAATCAGTTGCCGTCCGCACTGAAAAAAGAGTTTATGGCCGCTTTTTCACGTCAATTTTCCACATAAGAGATATAATTTTCATGCGCCTGTCTGCTTCCACCTCGGCAAACCAGTCCTCCGGCAAAGTCCTCATAACATTTTTCCTGATCCTGCTTGCCGCCCCCCTGCTGCTCGCAGACCAGAAAGCCATGGCAAGGCAGAGACCTAAGGCTGCCGACCTGGTTAAAGACGGACAACTTATTGATCTGACACAGAAAAAATACCAGCTGCTTTTCAGTGAACTGAAAAAAAAGTATCACTTCACCGATCAGGAACTGCAATCTATCTTCAAGGGGCAGCGGATATCAAGACGGGTCCTTGAACTGATGGATAAACAATGGGAGGCTAAACCCTATTACAAATATGCGCCACTGTTTCTTACCAGAGATAAAATTACCACCGGCAGGAAAAAACTTGCTCAATACAGGGAACTCCTTGACCGGATAGAACAGAAAATAGGCGTGGATCGCGAAATTGTCATCGCCATCTGGGGTATTGAAACCAGGTATGGCGCTCATCAAGGCAGATTCAATGTCTTGCAGACACTTAACACCCTGTTCGATGCCTATCCGAGACGATCAAAGTTTTTCCGGAAACAGCTTGTTGCCTTCCTGCTTCTCTGCAAAGAAAACAATGTCGACCCCGGAACCATTCCTGGATCCTATGCGGGCGCCTTTGGCCAGACCCAGTTTATTCCCTCTTCATTTCGTGCCTATGCTATTAGTTTTGACGGCGACAGCAAGCGGGATGTATGGCATTCGGTTCCCGATGTTCTTGCCTCCATTGCCAATTATCTTAAACATTTCCATTGGACTCTTGATGCCCCTATCTACGCGGAACTCGGTCATACCCTCAAAGACAAACAACTGATCGCCGCAAAACTTAAGGGGCGCAAGGGCCGGGTTCCCTGGTCGGTCGTTCGGAATAAGCAAGCCGTGAATATCCCCCCTTCACCCCATAACAAACCTCTTTCCATCGTGGCGCTTGAACTGCCTCCCGGCGGTACATACAGCTTTCGCTATATTGCCGCATATCCTAACTTTCAGGCCATTACCGAATGGAATCATTCCAACCGCTACGCCATGGCTGTAAGCGAACTGGCCGAAGCCATCACGGAAAAAAAGACAAACCATCAATAACCCCGGTTATCTGTGGATGCACTCCGGCTTTTTCTTTTTTCCCTGCTGCTTGTATTGGGCATGGATTCATCCGCTGCAGCACATCCGCCACTGCAACAAACACGGACAAGACAGCAGCAATTTCTGTTCGCTGATGATCTCAACTATCTAAACCTTGACAGGGGTATCCGGGAAAGCCTCCTGTTCCTCAAACAACTTTCTCCAACCGCCACCATTCCCCTGGGGAATTATTCCTGCCCGGTAAAGCGGTTGATACGCTCACTTGTCCTTTTTAGAAATATCATTGCAAGCCATCCCTCGGCAAAGTTGCTTACCCTGGAAATCAACACCTATTTTGACATCTATCAGCCTTCCGGGATGTCCGGCATAACTCCCCGGGAAACCGTGCTGGTTACCGGTTATTATCAACCCGTTTTCCCGGGAAGCTCTACCCGTAAAGCGCCCTTTCTCTATCCCCTGTATTCCATTCCTGCCAACCTTGTTCTTCGCCGTCAACCCGGCGCCGGTTCCGCGCAGATTGGACGCTTTCAGGCCGGTCGTTTTACTCAGTACTGGACCAGGAAAGAAATTGAGACAAAGGGATATGCAAAAGGCAATGAACTCATCTATCTTCAGGATCCCTTTGATGCCTTTCTTCTTCACATCCAGGGATCAGGCCTTATACAATTGCGTGACGGTTCACTGCGCGGCATCCATTATGCCATGAAGAATGGACGTTCCTATAAAAGCATCGGTAAATACATGGTACAAACCGGCAGGATGAATCTGAAAAAGGCCTCCATACAAACCATTCGAAAATACCTGGATGCGCATCCTGAGGAGTTGAAGGAAATCCTCTATCATAATGAATCATTTATATTTTTTAAGTGGACCACAACCCATGATGCCCTCGGAAATCTCGGCCGTCCGCTGACAAAAGGACGTTCCATAGCCGTTGATCAACAGTGCCTGCCCGCAGGCGGCCTTGCCTTTCTTCAAAGCAAAAAACCCGTTTATGATAAAAACGGGACCAGAACCCGGCTCCCCTTTGGTCGCTTTGTGCTGGCCCAGGATACCGGCTCAGCCATCCGGGGTCCCGGCCGGGTGGATCTATTTTGGGGAACCGGCAGGAAAGCCGGCAAAGCGGCTGGAGAAATGAAAGAAACGGGCGCCCTCTATTTTTTTCTGCTCAAGGAAAAATTTCTTTAGGCGGTTCTTGTACATTTCTTTTTTCCTTTGCTATAACAGTACATGAACAGACAAAAAACTACCAAAGACAGGGTCTGCCTGCAAGAAAA
>CAZURY010000164.1:0-5242 GCA_964623145.1 uncultured Desulfobulbus sp.
ATGATCTTGGCGATCACCACCGGGTGGGTAAAGGCACTGCTGAATGCAACATGAATCCAGTTCTGTCGTACTTCCAGTTGACCTGCTTCAATTGATGGAAAACCTATAGATGTTTCGCCAACCAGATAATGTAATTCTTTAGAATAATCGCTTTCCAATCCTGTTGCCGTACAGGCTGTAACAGCAAAATAATAGGTCTGACCGGTAACTAACCCAGATACCGTGCCATATACCCTGCTGTCTACAGGATTATTATCTATTTCAATATAATCCGTGTAGTTATGGGAACTGGTGCCGTAATATAGTCGATAGCTGATAACTTCCGGCTCACTGTTTGGCTGCCAGGAAAATTTTATTTCCTCAGAGCATGCGACCGAGCTGCAGAAAAAGAGAAAAAACAGGCCCAGGAAAAAGCGTGCATAAGACATGGAAGTATTATCCGATAAAAACCGATAGTTGTAATAAAGCAGGAGGCGGGAAAAAAGTTTGGGGGACCACGCATGATGCTATACCCTTCCGTTGGACCTGCAAACGTCGGACCGTTTTCCTGAGGGATTTTATTTATGATCGAATATGTGTTTGCCAAGCCACGCACTCATCGTAAGCGCTCACAGGAGCCGCATCTTTGCACGGTCGTGCCTGCCCCCGCATAGGTAGTGTCTGTCCAGAAATGGTATTTTTGCCCGATTTCCGCGTCGCTACGAAAATTGAAAATGCTCACAGAGCCTGGCCAACCCTTGAGAAAGGGGATGCATTTTCAATTGACAGATTTTGACATTCAACAGAATTCTTCCAAACCCATTGAAAAAATGCTCTTTCTACCAGGAGACCTGAAGTTTGTCATTGCCGGGATCCTTCCTCTGTCTCTTTTTTGAGACCACGTATCCACTTGTTTTATTGTACTATCTTGACTTCCAGCACTCATCAAGTCTTGAAAAAAAGACAGTCAGGTCTGCACGGTCCTAATCTTTCGGTCGCAAATGCTGTGAGGGGTTACAGTCAACTTGCTATTGAGGAAATTCCCCTCGATATATTTCAATACCAATGCAATCCTTCTGTTTTTGGACTAATTTTTTCTTTATTAGCAATTTCTTAAATATTCCACCCGGATCACCATGAAATGGTCGTGTGTAGATGAACCAGAATTTTTTATTCTTTGTATTGTTCTCCAGATCACCAAGCGCCTTCCGCAGTCCTTCCCCGTTCTTTTTCACGCTGTGCAATGCATAAACAGGCCAGGAATCATCCAGGTAATATGCCAGTGGCTTTGCTTCGGATTTATGCTGAACAAATGCAGGGGTACCTTGTGGAGAATGCGCCATGATATAGGCTGCCACTGAACGGACATCCTCGTTCATATATCGCCCGACACATCGCCTGTTATACAAGGAAACCGCAAAAAGACAACAGAGGGCAAGGAGGGCAAATTTCGCCTCGGTATACCGTGTCCCTTCGGCAAATCCCATAGCCAGAAAAATGTATACGGGGATGGATACCCAGACAACATAGCGACCATTGTACCCTACCTCAAAACAATACCCGAGTAATCCGCAAAGTAACAAGGGCAGTATCAGAAGTATGCCCAACCGTTTCTCCAGTTGATTATTCTTCTGAAAACCCTTGCACCAGGATCGGACCAGGCCAAAAACGACACCGGCCGACAGTACAAGCCATATCCATATCTGTGTAATGACCGTCGCCATGCGAGGCGTATGCAGCTCACGCATCGACGGACCAAGGGATAATCCTCCCAAAAAGGCAAAATACGTATAACCCAGGGCGTAAAGGTCAAACGGTCGTTTTCCGGGCCAGTTTTCCTGCAGGTTCATATCATCTTGTAAAAGTACAACAGATGGCATACAGAAAAAGCCAATAAGCAGGAAAGCAAGCATGGGGTTTTTAAGTTCACTCCATCGGTGTCGCTCGGTAAGAACAATGAACGCACAGCAGATCAACAAGACAATAAAATAATAATGGCTGTAAATTCCTGTAACACCGCAGATGGAAAATAGAAGCCAATGCCGGCGGCGATTATCGTCCATTGCCTTAAAGAAAAAATAGAGGGCCAGGGCGGCAACAAGATAGAACAGGGCGTAGGCCCTGGCCTCCTGGGAATACCAGATGTGATAGGGGGAAACAGCCAGTAGAAATGCCGACCAGAGGCCGATACTGTTTTTTTTGCCGAGTAAGCAGCCAAGTTTGTATATCACCGGAATGGTCAGGCAACCGAAAATAACGGAAAGCCACCGTGCCGATTCAGCGACATGAAATCTCCCCATCCAGGCCGAGAGCAGAAGATGATAAAGGGGGGGGAAGCCGTCTTTCTTAAAAATAATTTGCAACAGAGGCAGACCGGCAATATGAATCTCCGTCACCTCGTCCATGCTCAGGCTCTGAATCTGAAGTCCTGATATTCTCAGTATGATGCCAATGAGGCAAATGCAGAGGAAATAGCTACTATTTTTCTGGATCACGAAGAATACCTCGAGCGCAAAGATCTCGGAAAACAGCGCCGGCAACCGCCCGATGCCCCTCTTTGTTCCAGTGCCAGGAACCGGGGAAATAGACCGGCTGGCCGGGATTGTCTTTGAGGGCCTGAGTCAGGTCCACTACGTCTATTCCCAGTTTGCCGGCAATCTTCCGCAAATGCCCTATTGGTTGATTCAGGTCGTAAATGGATTGATCATGAATATTCTGATCCCATGGATAATGGGCAATATATTCAGGAGAGGAGACGGTAATGGCTGCTGGAACAAAATAGATAATAAGTTTGGCTCCTGTTTCCTGGCATGTCTGTTGTATCTGTCGAAGATAATTACTCAGTTTATCAAGATGTTTTTTGCCATACAATTTTTTGCTGTCGTCTTTCCGGTAAAACTGGAGCTGGGCATTTCTATAGCGCCAGCCGCCGGTCATCTTTTCCAGGATATGAAAAACCTGCAGAGCATACCGGTGGAGCACACTGTTGTCGGCATAGTTGCGGATAAAGTGATCAGTTATTGCGTACATGCCTTCACCAAGATGCCTGATAATCTGGGAATATTCAATCAGGTTTATCTGTTGAAGAGAATAGAGAGGCTCTAACCCGATTCCCTGCCTTCGCCTGACTGGAGTTGTATTCACCTCCGAAAATTCATTGACGAAAAATTGATAAACAACAATATCGGGCTTGAAAAGCGGGGCAAGTTCTCTTAGCTGGCTTGACTCCTCCACCGGACCATATCCTGTTATCCCGCCGTTGATAACCTGCACCGGCCTTGGCGCCAGCTTGCTGTTGAGTAATGCTTCAAGAAGGGCGGGATACGCATCCTTGTATTCAAGGCCCTCGGGCATTGAAAAGGCATCGCCGAGAATGAAAATTCGTAACGTATCCGGGGTAGGCCGGGTCAAGGGTCTTTCCGGACCAGGCAATCCCATGGAATTGACGCGAAGCACATAATCGTAATCGTCATATTCGAGGTGAACCGTCTTCCCCGGCTTAAGGCCGTAAATTCTGGTGGGATGCGCTTCAAGTGCCGCTAGCTCCCCCCACTTGCCGGCACTTAACGGAGCCACGAAACCCAGAGACAGTTCTCCGGTTCCAATGCAGAAAACCAGCGCGATTACTCCCCACAGGGGAGCAGCCTGTCGGGTCGGACGAAACCGCAGGAAGAGGAGAGTGGAAAGTGTTACGAGTATGCCGAGGACACATGAAATGATACTGCCAAGCAGTGTGGGGAAGAAAAAAATTTTCACCAGCACGGCACACATCAGGCCCCATTGCGCAGGAAGCCAGGCATTGCCATTTTTCCTGGCTGTGGCGGCAAACGTTGCCAATCCGAGAAAAACAAGTAATACGCCGCCGCCAAGGGAGACCATTTTATGTTGCCAGCCGGAGAACCGATCCAGGCTGACAATACAAACAATGGCAGCAAGATTTGCGACGAATATAATTTTTCCCATGGCTGACCAGCTCTGCATGTATTGCACACTGTGCAAGGTTTTATCTACGGTCTGTTGAATAAGCCAGGCTATGGGAAAAGAAAGCAATACCATCATTATCGCCGCAGTGAGATGCAGCCCTGAAGAATCGGGAAAGAGCATTGCTGTGAATTTCAGCGGCGGCTGATGAAACAGGTATATGGCCAATGACTGGCCGCTGATCCACCATAGGATACCGGACAGGAACGGAGATCTTCGGAAAAAGGCCTGCCAGGCCACATAAAAAAGGCCGGCCATGCCAAGGGTGACCAAAAGATTGGAAAATAGCGTTGTCGGCAGGGCAATGGAACAACAAATGCCGGCCAGGTAGACCGGCAGGGCGATGACCATGATCTTTCCAGGAGAATAGACCGTTTTTCCATGTTGTTTCATCAGGACAGCGAGGGCCATGCCTGCGGTAAATTCCGCCAGCCTCGTGCCGAAAAAAATTCCGGTCATCCAGCTAAAAAGAGAATATGGCAGCAATTGCGGATACAGCACCCCCAACGCGCGCGAAATAAATGTCAGAAGCCAGGTGATTGAAAGAAAGAATACTATTCCCTTGTGCCGAAGAAAAATGTACAACAATGGGAAAATAAGATAGAGTTGCAGAATCAGCCAGATAAACCACCAGGAAGGTGAAATGAAACCAAAGAAGAGTTCGTCGGTGCAACGTAGCCCGAGCATGCTGAGCAGGGTATACGGGCTGGCAAGAGTATACCTGAATACACTGATTTTCTGAATCATCCTGTCCGGGACAAAGACAGCGCCGGCCAGAAAAATCAAGTGCATGGTGATATACAGAGGGTAGATCCGTATCGCCCGCCGCCTGAAAAATGCTGGAACTGCAGATTCTTCTTTTTGTTTATGCAGCATGGACCATGTCAGGCCAAGACCGCTTGCAAAGATAAATACCCCTGGGGCGCTGTCACCGAGCCAACCTGTAAACTGTATACAGGAAACCGGGCTGGGGAACCCATTGGGAAACAGGTGGGTCAGGCGCGTCGGGAAATCAGGCCAGTGCGCCGAGGGATTGGTAAACCAGGCTCCCGGGCCGAATTCCTCCACGAGATGATTGAGCAGAATCGCAAGCAGGGCTAAGGCCTTGACCGGTGCCAGCCAGTCAATGGAGATAGCCTGCCTTGAATGTCTGGAATTTTGATAGAGGTGCAAAGCATGCATAGGAAGAATAATGGAGACCGAAACTGAACTTTATGGGAAATGGACCCTTGAATCCAAGGACCGACAGCTGGATCTCTGCACATGTTTCAAGATAAATGAG
>CAZURY010000165.1:0-5239 GCA_964623145.1 uncultured Desulfobulbus sp.
TGATGACCAGTATTTCACGCATGGGCCGCCTCCTTTTGGAAATCGCCGCCAAGGGCACGGATTTTTTCGCGCAGGGAGGAAAAGACTGTGCCGAGTTCACTGGAAACATCGGCTATCACCTGTCCGCGTGAATATGCCTCGGCAATGGAGCGGTCAAAGGGAATCTCGGCCAGGATCGGAATATTTTTTTCTTTGCAAAAATTGTAGATGTCGTGCGTACCCAGACCGGTCCGGTTGATGACAACCCCCATGGGTTTGTCAAAGGGAGAAAAAGACTCCCAGGCCAGCTTGAAATCGTAAAAACCGAACGGGGTGGCATCGGTGACCAGAACAATCACATCACTGTCGATAACCGAAGCGATGGCAGGGCAGCTCACACCCGGAGGCGCGTCGATAATGACGTCCTGTTTCGTCTCCAGGATGATTTCCCGCAGCCGTTTTTTGATCTGCTCCATAAAGGGTGGAGTCATTGCCTCGCCGATACGCAGTGTTCCCATGAGGTAGTCTGTTGCTCCTGCCCGTCCCTGCTGAATGATTCCCAGTTCCCGTCTGCCGGGCCGCAGTGCATTCTGCTCGCAGACAGCGATACATCCGCCGCAGCCGTGGCACATGTCCGTATACAGGGTCAGGGTGGAAATCATGATGGAGATGGCCTTGAATTGACACAGCTCCACACAATCTCTGCATAATGTGCATTTTTTCATATCCAGCTCCGGCACTTCCATCCAGGCCTTGACCGGTGTTTTCAGTTCGGGATGAAGAAAAAGGTGCAGGTTCGGCTCTTCGACATCAAGATCCACCGCAAGCAGCGGTGTGTCCCATACGGCGCTGAGGGAGGCAGTCACCGTAGTTTTGCCGGTTCCGCCCTTGCCGCTGGCAACGGTGATAATCATAATTTTCCTCCTGCTCTTTCACAGGGTGTTTTGTGGTAACTACTCACAGCCACGCCATCTTTGCACGATCGCGCCTGCCCGCATAACGGACTATAGCGAACAGACGCGCTTGCGCAAATATGACGCGGCTGTAAGCAGTTACAGGTCTGAGGTAATGAAAACGCATAGTTATTTGCCCTGTGAGGAGTTACCCTTTGTGAAATGTCCGGGCCAAGCGCTAATCTTCGCTTTGGTATCCTTGCGGATTCATGGATTGCCAGTGCCAGCTGTCCTCACACATCTCTTTAAGCCCGCGCTTGGCCTGCCAGCCCAGTTCTTTCTGCGCAAGGGTTGGATCGGCATAGCACTGGGCAATATCTCCGGCCCTTCTGGGCGCTATCTTATAAGGCACCTTCCTGCCACTGGCCTTTTCAAAGGCCTTGACCATATCAAGCACTGAATATCCCTGCCCGGTTCCCAGGTTATAGGTAACAACCCCCGGTCTGGCGGCAAGTTTTTCCAGGGCCTTGAGGTGGCCGACGGCCAGGTCGACCACATGAATATAATCCCGGACACCGGTACCGTCATGGGTCGGGTAATCATTGCCGAAGACGGAGAGTTCTTTCAATTTACCAACGGCAACCTGAGAAATGTAGGGCATGAGATTGTTGGGGGTTCCGTTTGGATCTTCCCCGATGCGGCCGGATTTATGGGCGCCGACCGGATTGAAATAGCGAAGCAGGGCAACGTTCCACTCCGGGTCTGCCGCGTACACGTCCCGCAGGATGTCTTCAATCATCGCTTTAGTGCGACCATAGGGATTGGTGCAGGAGAGCAGGGGGAATTCTTCGGTAATGGGTACGCTTGCCGGATCACCGTAAACCGTTGCCGACGAGCTGAACACGATATTTTTTATTCCGTACTTTGCCATGACCTGGCAGAGGTTGAGGGTGCCGGTAATATTGTTTTGATAATAGAGTAACGGCTTGGCAACCGATTCACCAACGGCTTTAAGCCCGGCAAAATGGATAACTGCATCACCATCTGCATTTGCCTTGAAAACCTGATCCAGTGCGTCGGCATCCATCAGGTCAGCCTTGAAAAATTCTATGGATTTTCCCGTCAGTTTCTCGACCCGCCGCAAACCTTCCCGGCTTGCATTGGACAGGTTGTCGATAACAGTGACCCGGTAGCCGCCGTTCAACAGTTCCAGGCAGGTGTGACTGCCGATGTAGCCTGCGCCGCCGGTAACAATAATATGGTGCATTTTCGTCTTCCCCTCAGTTTTCTATAATATTCCGGCAACTATAACCTGTTCGACTTCAAAAGGAAATTCTGATATGATAAGTTTTTGGTTATTTTATTATTTTGAGGATATTATAAAGAAGTTGTAAAAGTCATAACCTGCCGGGTGAAGGTGGAATACAAAAATACAGATTTTCATGCAGGGTAGTAAGTCGAGTTGAACGATACTGTCCGATACGGACTGTATGTATTTAGTCACAGGCTACGTAACTATGTGTTTTCCTTTATCTCAAATCTGTAAGTTGGCACAGGTGCCCCGGATTTGCATCACGCTACAGCGTGACTCGCTATAGCCCCTCTATGCGGGAAGACGTGACCGTGTGAAGACGGGGTGCCTGTGATGACTTACGACTGTATTTGTATCAGGTGAACAACAGGAGGGAACCGCCATGCCGTATGTAAGTATTCGGGTAGCAGGAAAATTAAGCCGTAAACAGAAGAAGAAAATTTCCAAAGGGGTAACCAAGGTGATTGCCAAGGCGGCAGATAAACCAAAAGACTCTATTATTATCTTTATTGATGAGGAGCAACGGGAAAACATTGCCCGTGGCGGTGTGCTGCTCGACAGCAAGTAGCCATGGTTTCCGATGATATCCGGGAGCAGGTTCGCAAGCTTCGGGATCAGCTGAATTATCATAATTATCGGTACTATGTCAAGGATGACCCGGTCATAGCCGATGTCGAGTATGACCGGTTGTTCAGGCGCCTTCTCGAACTCGAGGAGCAATATCCCGAGCTTGTTACGCCCGATTCCCCCAGCCGGAGGGTCGGCGGCAGGCCGTTGTCTCATTTTGAAGAGGTGGACCATGTTTATCCCATGCTCAGTCTGGACAATATCTTTGATCGCTCCGAACTCCATGAGTTTGAAGAAAAACTGTGCCGTTATTTGAAAAGCGAGCAGCCTCCTGATTACATTGCCGAACCTAAAATGGATGGTTTGGCCGTGGAACTCGTGTATGAGGCTGGTCTGTTTACTCTGGGTTCAACCCGTGGAGACGGATTGGTCGGAGAAAATATCAGTCCGCAGTTGAAAACCGTGCAGGATATTCCCCTGAGGCTTAGAAGCGATGAAAAAAAACTTCCCGCCCAGCTTGTTGTTCGCGGGGAGGTGTATCTGGGCAAAGATGGTTTTGCCGAGTTAAACCGGCAGCGAGAGGCAGCAGGAGAGCCGCTGTTTGCCAATCCGCGCAATGCAGCAGCCGGTTCCCTGCGCCAACTCGATCCAAAGATTACCGCAGAGCGCGCGCTTCGCTTCTTTGTCTATGCAGTGGCGGATACCGATGTCGTTCCCTGCGCGCGTCAGAGTGAACTCTTCCCCTGGCTCTCCGAGCTTGGTTTTGCGGTAAATCCGCATATTCAGCCCTGTAAGAAGCTTGTTGAGGTGGAAAAACACTATGAGCGACTGCTGGCAATTCGGAATGAGCTCGCTTATGAGATTGACGGTATGGTGGTGAAGGTTGATGATTTTCGTCTCCAGAAGCGCTTGGGAAACACTGCCCGGGCTCCGCGCTGGGCAGTGGCATGGAAATTTCCAGCCGTTCAGGCAACAACCAGGATTATCGGGGTTGATTTTCAGGTTGGACGCACCGGCGCCGTCACACCGGTAGCGTTGCTGGAGCCGGTGCAGGTGGAAGGCGTGGTCGTTCGGCGGGCAACCCTGCATAACAAAGACGAGATAGAGCGTAAGGATCTGCGGATTGGTGATACTGTCCTCATTCAGCGGGCAGGTGATGTCATTCCCGAAGTGATCAAACCGGTTGTTGAACAACGGACAGGTCGGGAAAAACCCATTGTTTTTCCGGAGAAATGCCCGGTCTGCGGACATCCACTGGTTCGCCCCGAAGGAGAGGCGGTAATACGCTGTGTCAATCCCCATTGTCCGGCCCAGCGTTTGCAGAGTTTGATCTATTTTGTCGGCAAAAGCGGAATGGATATCGAGGGACTGGGCCAAAAAGCTGTGGAGCAGTTGGTTGAAAATGGCCTGGTCCGTGATATTCCGGATTTTTTTCGTTTGCATAAAGAGGATCTTGCCCGACTGGAGGGCTGGGGAGAAAAATCTGCGGAAAATATAATCAACGCGTTGGAAAAGGCCAAACAGACAACTCTGGCCAGGTTTTTAGGCGCTCTGGGGATTCGTTATGTGGGTGAGGTGACCGCCCAGCTCCTTGCCGGTCATTTTAAAACGCTTACAGATGTGATGGGGGCGACAAAAGAAGATTTTCTCAATGTCGAAGGTATTGGTGAACAGGTAGCAAACAGTCTGGTTGATTATTTTTCCGATCCGTCGACCAGGGCAATGATTGAGGACCTTCTTGACGAGGGGTTGACAATTCTTCCGCCGACTGAGGGAGTAAAACCCCTTGCCGGGCGGGTCTTCCTTTTTACCGGAACCCTTAAAAGTATGGGCCGTAACGAGGCCAAGCAAATCGTCAAGGAACTGGGGGGGCAGGTGGTATCCGGACTCAGCAGGCGGGTGACTGATCTGGTGGCGGGAGAAAAAGCCGGCAGTAAGTTGAAAAAGGCTGGAGAGCTTGGCATTACCATCGTGCATGAAAAGGATTTTTTGAAAATGGTGGGAAGAGATTAGGAGTGGATATTTCAGGGACAGAGACATGAAGAAAAAATGCATACACGCCATTGTTCATGGTCGGGTGCAGGGTGTTTATTTTCGTGATTATACCAGAAGAGAGGCCCAGCGCCTTGGCGTCTGCGGCTGGGTGCGCAACTTGATTGACGGAACCGTTGAGGTGCTTGCCGAAGGGACGCCGGAGGCCGTGGACAGCCTGCTGGCCTGGCTGCATACCGGCTCACCCTTGTCCGAGGTGAGTACGGTTGATGTTCAGGAACAAGTGCCGGACAACCACTACTCGACCTTTGTTGTCCGTTATGCATAATAATAGCGCCCGTCTCTAAGTTCTGGTAGGTTTTCCGGTAATTTAAAGTTTTTTGAATATCGAATATTGAGCAAGGAATTATGAATCTTGAAGTGTGAATAATACAATAGGATTGCACAAACTGATGAGTGAGTTATTAAGTTCTGCATTCTTTTATAATTCGATATT
>CAZURY010000166.1:0-5231 GCA_964623145.1 uncultured Desulfobulbus sp.
ATCCGGGTGATGCATATAAGTAATCGGTCCTTGTCGCAGCCGTATTTTTCCACCAGGCATTGTTTAATGTTCCGCGCTCGTTTCTGGCCAAGTTCCATAAGTCTTTTCCGCTCTTCATCGTTAAGATGCATTTGTTTTACACTTTCCTTTTTGCTGCGCTCTTCCTGTTTGTCTGTGGACAGTTCCCAGGATGATGATTTGGGGCAGAGGTGAAAGTCGACATCCGGTTTGTCCTGGAGTATCTTGGCCAGTCGTTTGAAATAATCCTCGCTGTTATCTGGTAATTGATCATCGTTGGGTTTAAACTGCACGGGTGGAAGTCGGACCTCGAGAATTCGACTGCCGACCTCCATGCCGACCCAGGCCAGAGCGCCATATGGGCCAAGCGCATAGACAAGGTATCCCGAGGCAGCCGGGACAATTGCCTTGCCAAGGGCTGTTATCAGGATATCGGAGATGCCGACACTGATCTTGTCGATCGGCCCGCTTAAGGGGACGTCCAGGCTGATGGTGTCATTGCGGTCTTTTAACATGGATAAAGCGGATTCCAGGGGAATCGGCAGCTGGTTGTCGAGCTTGTCGGCCAGTTCTTTTGAGATGGTACTGGTCTTGAGCTGCTTGAGTAATACCTTATTCTTCATGTCCAGGCGGCGGTTTTTCAGGGAGATGTCACTTGTCAGGCGCAGAGAACCACTTGCCAGTGCCACGCCGACCGACTGCACGGTATAAGGTGAAAGATGAGACAGTGGATAATTTTTAAGGCGTATTTTCAGTTGCAGACCAAGTTCCTTTAAAAAAGGTGCAATGGTCCCGTTTATCGCAAGAGGGGCCCTTTTTTCCATGGACCCGGTCATTCTTATTGAAGCGGGTTTTTCAGGATTTCTTGAATCAAGGCCCTTTAATTGCAATGTGGTGATATCCAGGTTGCTGACAAAGGGAACCTCAAGGGTATGATCCTCAAAATGAAGGCCGCTTTTTCCACGCAGGGTTACCTGGCCAAGGGAGAGTGTTGACGCGGGTGAATTCGTGTCTCTCTTTTCTTCTGTTTTATCGGGCTTCCAATCAGGATTACGCATGTCGGCAAGGCGCTTGCCGACAACAAGTCCACCGTCTTTTTCCCGTACCAGGGTACAATAAAGATCAGCAAAGGAGAGGGAGTCTCCCATCAGGCCGGTTTCAGGGTTCCAGTCGATTTTTGAAAGGCGAGCCCCCCCGATCGTACAAATGTCCTCACGATCATTTTTGGATTTCTCAAGAAAATACAGGTCGTCAAAGTTTATACGGTCAACAGATATCCTGCTGTTGGCGCCCGCCGTGATATGGCGAATTTCAAGGTTGTTCAGACCGGCTAGATTTTTACCGTTTTGTTCTGATGTTACCGTTGGTGACAGGGCTGTTACCCTGGCAACACCGTAAGTGGACAAGTCTGTACTCTGCAGATCGCTCAATAGTATCTCTGGGATGGAAATGGCAAGAGGTATACTGCCGGGGATATGAACCGCCAGGCCGCCGGCTTTGGCTTTTTGAATGTTGAGTGATCTGCCCCCGGGGGCTTCGATGGAATCCATGGTGAATTGTTGCAGGCTGGCAAGAAAGGATTCGCGGCCGGTTTGTTTAATGGTTAAACCATTTGTTTTTACCGAGGCTGTGCCCTTGACAGCTATTTTGCTGTTCAGGGAAATTGATCCCTTATCCGTTATTTCAATAGATTTTTGGTTTATTGCCAGTTTTGCTCCAGGAAGATCAACGGATAAATTTTTACCGGCGATAGTGTTGTCAAGATTGAGCCTTAGGGCATCATTGGATCCCAGGGAAAGATCGATGCGGCCATTACTTATGAGTGATTGTTGTGCATATTTTATGGAATCGGCTTGGGAAAGATGGATGTTTTTTACGGTCAATTGCCCCCGGGTATTGATCTGTGAAGATGTACCTTGACGGGATCCCATCTGGTAGGAGACCCCTCCGTTCCAGGAAATTGAGTCTCCCCTTGTTGCCAGCAGGATATGTTTATCCTGATCGTTAAAAAGTGGATGGTCTCCCAGTAGATTGCCCTGGAGCTTGACGGATAATGGTTTTTTTCCGGTTCCAGAGTTAAATTGTATGCGTTGATTTTTCCCCTTCCAGGAAAGATTTCCAGCCTCTGCGGCAAGAGGAGGCATGGAAAATGTTATTTTTTTTACTTGGAAACCGGCGTTTGCATCGACCTTTACTTCATCGTCAATGGTCACCAGGACCTTGCCGTTGATGTCTATATCAGGCCCGTGTATTTTGATAATCGGGTCAGGTATGTCTACAAAGATCGATTTTCCTGTCAGTCTGCCGTCGACATCGACCTTAATCCCGGATTTTTCCGTCATTGCAAACTGGATCTTTCCTTTTTCCCAGCGGATGGGCGCGCCCTTAACCGAAAAGGAATTTCCGGCAATATGGCCACCTTCGATACCAAGCATTCCCTCATAATCAACAAAAATATCTCCACCCTCGGCCATTTTAAACATTGTTGTGCCATCGATTGTAGCCTTGCCGGCAAAGGATTTCAGGTAAGAACGAAGGAAAGCATCAAGATTGTTCAGAGCAAAGCCGTCAACCTTAACGCTACCCCTGGCAATAATATCCGGGGTGATCCGCACTGTTTGCAGATCAAGCGCCACGGGTGTGCCATTGATGGAGCCGGTAAGGACAAATGCCCCTGATTTATCACCGGGAGCAGTAGTAAATTTTGTTAGCGATGCCTTGCTGACATGCAGGTTCAAGTGAAGATCCGGCATGGTAAATCGCACAGTGCAATCGGATATTTCAATCCGGTTGGCGGAAAAAATCCAGAGAACATCCTGGGGAGCTGTGTCCTTTGCAGCATTTGGTGATGCCGGATGGATGGTATAGGAGCCAAAACGTATCCGACCGTCTTTATAAAACTCAATATCAAGGGTGACGCCTTCAAGGACACTACGTTGAATGACGGCCTGTTTTTTAAAAAGTTTCAGCATGGCGACATCAACCTGGATGTCGGCATTAGAGAGTACGGTGGCGCCGCCGTATTGGACGGTAACGCCCAGCAGGCCGACTTTGCCGCTAAAGGGGTTAAGTTGCACCCGTTCTATGACAGCCTGGTCGGCTCCGTTTTCAATCAGCCACCTGCTGAGGTAGTATTTAGCGGCCAGAGGGAGAAGAACCAGTAGAGCTGCCATGAACAAAATGGTTCCACAGAGCAGTAAAAACCAGGTTTTTTTCACGAATGGTTTTTTGGAGTCTGTATCAGTCATCGGAATTTATTGTGAAGGTGCTATTGTTTAGGCAGAGTACCATTTAAAATAATCGCACCGGCTATACCTGCAAGAATAGAGGCCATAAAAATGGCAATTTTTGCACCGGCAAGAAGCGTAGGGTCGGTAAAGGCAAGTTCGCTTATAAAGATGGACATGGTAAATCCTATTCCTCCCAGCAGCGATACGCCCCAAAGCTGACCCCAGGTAACCCCGACAGGTAATTCTGTCCAGCCGCCCTTGACCATGGCAAAGCTGAAACAAAGTATTCCCAACTGTTTACCAAGAATAAGACCGGCCAGGATTCCCAGGCTTATTTTGTCGGGAAAGCCGGTAAGGGTTTCGGCGTTAATTGTCACCCCGGCTGCAAAAAGCGCAAAAAGCGGGAGGATCAGAAACGCCTGAGCCGGATGCAATTTTTCTTCCAGGCGGATACCCGCCGGAATCATCTGTTCCGCAGCCTGGTATATTTGTTCTATGGCAAGGCGCTGTTTTTTATCGGCGACCATCGAGTGCCGGGTCAACTTGCTCTCCTTGAGCCAGATTTTGTGCTGTTTAATGGTCTTGAAGAAACTGGCGGGTGCAAGCGTCGCCTTGACCGGGATAATCAGGGCGAGCAAGACACCGGCAATGGTTGCATGGATACCGGAAAGAAAGATACAGATCCAGACGCCAAAACAAAGCGAAAAGAAGAAGAGAGGATTTTTTACGCGATTTTTAATAATCAGGAACAGCAATGTCAGGAGAACTAGAGCGCCTCCAAGCGCAGGAAAATAAATATGATCGGTGTAAAATACGGCTATTACCAAGACTGCAAGCAAGTCATCAACTATGGCGAGCGCTGTAAGAAAAATCTTAAGGCCGATGGGCACCCGTTTGCCAAATAGTGCCAGCAGGCCGAGGGCAAAGGCTATGTCGGTGGCCATGGGGACCCCCCAGCCATTTGCGGCAACGCCGGCAGGGTTAAAGAAAAAATAGATCAGCGCGGGAAGCAGAGCGCCACCGACTGCAGCCATCACCGGTAATAGGGCTTTTTTCAGCGAAGAGAGTTCACCGATTAAAATTTCTCGTTTGATTTCCAGGCCGACCACAAAGAAAAAGATGGTCATCAGGCCGTCTTTAATCCAGTGATCCAGTGAGAGTTGGTACTGGCGTCCGTTAAAATGAGCGCCGATATCCAGGTGGCTGAGTTGGATATAATAATTCGACCAGGGGGAGTTAGCCCAGATAACGGCTGTCAGGGTGGCCAGTATCAGAACAATGGAGCTGGATGTCTGGGAATGGAGAAAACGTTCAAATTGATTTTTTGCAGGTGTTGCGCCCATGGTGATCCTGTGCTTTGGAAGAAATACATGCTGCTGTAAATACAGGGGGATGGCGGTTGTTGACTGAAATTTGGTCCTTAGACTCTCAAATTCTTTGTAGTATACAGGCTGTTGCAGTTCCTGGCAAATGGAGTTTTATATTTGTAACTGTTAGATTATCGGAGAATATCTGCTTGTTGATCGTCAATGAGAATAACAAGGAAACTGCCGGCAATAATAAGGAAGCCGACAATGACGATGGCTCGGGAAAACAAGCCATAATCCGCCATGCGGGTGATGATGGCGGGCATGATGCCACCGCCTGTGACAAAGGCAAGGGGCATGGTAAGGGAAACGGTTATTCCTCGCGTTTCTGCAGGTCCTACACGAGAAAGCAGGGCAAATCCGGCAGGGAAAAAGCAGACGGCCAGGACAGGTTGTAGCCAGATGGCAAGGTGGAGCAGGTGTCTATCGATCGCCAGCAGTATTGTCATGAAGCCACTGCAGAATAACACCAGACCGATTGCGCGACGATGTCCAAAATAGTCGGCGAAAAAACCACTGGCAAGAGCCGCGCCGAGGGTGGGGAGCCGGGAGGCGCTGACGAGCAGATTTGCCTGGTGTTCCGTAAATCCATGGACGCTCACCAGGTATGTCGGTA
>CAZURY010000167.1:0-5229 GCA_964623145.1 uncultured Desulfobulbus sp.
ACATGGCCACATCAAGGCCAACAATGGGGTCTATGCTTCTGGCAAAAGCAAACTGCACAGGGCCGCGAACTTGCCCACATGTTTTATCGCCGGTAGACATTACAGAACCGAATGTGCGGACATCAAAGAAATTTTTACACATCCATTTTTTTGCTACGGACTCCTTGCTATCCACAAATAATTCTTTAAGTTTAGCCTTGGCAGCACCGGAAAGGTCTTTCAGCTTATTGACGGCCTTCTTGGTTTTGTCAATACCCGCATTTAATTCCAGGAATAATCCCTCGTTCTCAAAACCAATACCATCAGGATAGCCTTGATAATTTTTCAGTTCTTCCTGCAAATCAGAAGGTACGTGAACAAATAATCGTTCATTATCCAAAGCTTTGTGTGCCCTCCTGTGATGCTCTGACAAAAATGCTCCTTCACGGACATGAATCTCATAGGGAGATTGGTTTCCATTCACCAAGTCCACATAATTCCTGACTTTTCTCTTTAAACAGACATCAGTCGTTATACCGTGGCCGGTCTCAGGGTCGATGCGCGGCATATTACCGCCGTCCGGGTCACCATTGGGGTTACCGTTTTTTACATCAAACAACAAAACAAACTCGTAGCGATTTTTTATTGTCTCACTCATTCTCTTCTCCTTTTTTAGCTTTCTTTTTGGCAGAAGCTTCTCTAATTTCTTTTTCTATTGCATTTTTCTGATGATAATAGCCAATGGCAAACAAGCCCTGATCCTGAAGGTTCATGTGGACTGGGAACGAACTCACATATTCCATGATTTTCGCAATGCGTCGGTCAGAAATATAACCATATTCCGCCTTTTCGATATGATGCTGGGACAGACACAGCAAGCGGGGGAATACACTGGCCGGGGTTGCCGACGCGGCGCTGAAAAACCTGTCCTTGATTGTTGCATTCACCTTACCCAGGGCATCAAGCTGGGCCTTTTCAAGAACGGCAAACAACCTGCCCAGCAGGTATGAAACTTCTCTTCTTTCCTTATCCAGAGACACGGTAACCTCCTTGTTATGATTTCGTTGCAGTATCGCCTTTAAAATGGCAGATCGCAGGTAATTGATTCGGTGATCCGCCCTGATACGGCCAATCACCCCCTGGTATAAATTTTGCGGATAATGACTGCCTGTCAGGATGGACCGGGTTAAAGCTCCGGCCAGCACTGGTGAAATATCCTTGCTTTCACGGGCTGTTTCTTTGAGCAGATGCCATATTCCGGGAAAGGGGTTATCCTTTTCACCCCGTTCCATCTCAAGGTTGTTGAAATGGTCCTTGAACCGATTCATCAATTCGCCGACAGAGCAAACATGCCAGAAACGCAGAGCCAGCCTGGCCTTGTTAAGGGAAAGACCAAGGATGTAGAATTTGATATCCCGGTCTTTTTCAATATCAGCGGGCAGGGTGCCATGAACTACTGCTTGCAGAAATGTTCTGACCGGAACCATTGCTCCGTCATCTTCCATGGACGGGTTGAGTACCTGTCCCAGAAAGGTCTCCACAGGGGAGGCCCGTTCCGCCCAGAACACCGTTGTGGCATCGCCTATCCGTATCCGCTGGGTGCGGCTGCGGAGAAGATGTTTCAAAGCGGCTGAGCTCTTGAACTCTGCCTCCACCGAGATAGGTGCGTTTTCCCCCCGCTTTTTGCCGTATGACTCATAGGCTTTTTCATTAAAAGAAACCAGCGATGCCCCGGAACCGAATTTGAACTGGGCATACTGCAGTTGCAGGTTATGGGATTTGCCATCGATGAAACTAATCCCTTGCGGGAATTCCTCTTTTTGAACAAACTCAGACCATGCCTGTCTGATTGCTGCTCTTTCGTGGACAAATTCGCTATCACCCTGGAGACGAAAGGCTATCCATTTTCCATGGTTGCCACACATTTCTTTCCAAAACCGCAAGTCCGGAGCATTTTCCGGATTCCATTTTTCCAGAAACAAATGGACAGCCGACGCCCCTTCATCCTGACAATCAGCGCAAACATCCGCCACCAATTTTTTGAAAGAGCTGTGATGGACCTTCTTTTTACTTTTACCGGACATGCCAAAGATATAATCGGCCTTGTCCACCATAAAATTGGGTGTTTTCGCTGCTGCGTTTGCTCGAACATTCACCTTGTTGCTATACGGAACCACTGACTGATAAAAATCATAGGTATCAGCTTTAATCTTGCTGCGAAGGTCATCCGGTTCACCAACAATATTACCATCACGGTCAATGGTGATAACAAAACCAATATCCTCAACACTGAAGCCGTAAGGCGGAATGGGCACCTTTTTATCAAAAAAACCATGTTGTTTCTGGAGCCGGTCATAGAGGGCGATCAAGGATTGAAATATCATGACACCACCTCCCCGCGGCAGTTGATGATACCGTCTTCCATTATCGCCCGAAAAAACCGCGGACTCATGTTGTCGTTAAAATCAAGGTCATGCAGCATGTAACCCAGGTCCTGCCGCCCCCTTAACATTGATGCCGGAATTTCATCGCACCAGGCAAACTCCACAGGAAACTCCCGGCAGCCGAAATAGGGTCTATGAAAACACTGACCTTTTTTCACCCGCCGTTCAAAGATCGCCAGGTGCTTGCCCGGATCGCTGTCTTCTTTGCCGGTCAATTCAAAATGGGCCTCAATAACATATTCCACATCCCGTAAAACCATGGAGGCCCGCTGCTGGCGGTCATCTTCAATGTATCGGCATACCGGACGGCCTTCATCCATGTCTTTTCTATTCACTGAAACTCGGTTGGCCAGTTCATTTCGCCTGATATTTTCAAAACGAACCGGTTTTAACACATGGATATAATCAAGTACCCAGCGTATGGCCGGTTTCCAGTAAATCGCCTCCAGGATGCCCCGGGCCGCAGACGGGGTCATCACATCATAGCTGACCCGCTCCACCTTCATCTCAGGTCGGGTAAAGAGGGCATAATCCCCCCAGACCCTCAACTTGATACCGTAGCTCATATACGCCCTCCTCAAACAGGTTAACCAAAAAATGCTTCGCCTTGCGGTGGCCGGCATTTAAGTCCAGTGGTCTTTGAATACAGTTCCGACGAACGAAGAACCCGGATGCCGGGAACAGGTTCTTCCAGCCAGTCCTGGATTTCTTCAAATTGATACGGGTAAATCTGCACTGTATATTGCTGGAGCCTGCGCAGGATGCCGCCTTTGTGTTCGACGAATTCCAATGCCTGAACCAATTTTTGAGATTTTTCCTCAATGGCAATTATGACTGGAATGGTTGCCGACTGGATCATCTGAAATCTGGCAATATCACGAAACTGGATATCACCAGCCTGGGCATGCAGACATTTTTTTATTATATCATCCTCATCCATGCGTTGTGCATTTTTCCAGAAATAATCGGCAAAATATTTTTCCACACATGCAGGGGAAGTTAATTCCCCCTTAAATTCATCAAAAAGCTTTGCCGCCGACTGCGCTGCCTGACGGATATAAGAACAGCCGCCATCTTCAGGAAACTCAAAGACATACACATTGCAGGGTATCTTGCTGCGCCCGTTACGGTTACAGCGTCCAGCTGCCTGGGCAATGGAGTCAATTCCGGCAACCGCCCGATAAACAGAGGGAAAATCAACATCAACCCCGGCCTCGATCAACTGGGTGCTGATCACCCGGCATTTTTTGTTCTCTGCCAGCCTGTTACTGATCTCAGCCAACTTTTCAGTTCGGTGTGCCGGATACATAAGGGCACTTAAATGAATATTTTCATCGGATTCAGGCAGTCCATTAAAAATATCAAGCGCCTGCTGCCTGGTGTTTACAATGCATAATACCTGTTCATGGCCCATCATTTTTGCAGCTACTTCAGCCTCATCAAGTGTACCGATAAAGTGTTCCTCTGTCCGTTTCAGGGCAGAGAACAACGCCGGTACATCCCTGATGATCTCCCGATCGACCTGCAATCCATCGGGAAACTGCTCATTACGTTCTATGGCCGGTTGGGTCGCGGTGCAGAGCACGGTGGTGACGCCATAGTTTTTTGATAATTCCCTGATTATCTCCAGGCACGGCTGCAGTTTTTCCACCGGGATGGCCTGCACTTCATCAAAAATAACGATACTACCGGCGATATTGTGCAGTTTTCGGCATTTTGATGTTCTGTTGGCATAAAAAGAATCAAAAAACTGGACATTGGTGGTCACCACCACCGGTGCATCCCAATTTTCAATGGCCAGTCGTGTGCGCCAGTCAGACTCATCCGGTATATAATTGCAATGGTGTTCCAGCACGGCATCTTCACCAAGCATTTCTCGGAAGACTCCGGCATTTTGCTCGATAATACTTGTAAAAGGAATGACATAGATAATTCTTATTTTCTGGTGTTTTTTTCTTCTTTTCTGGAGTGTTTGTGTGTGCTCTAGGGCAAAGGCGAGAGAGGCAAGGGTCTTGCCGCCGCCGGTGGGAACTGTTAAGGAAAAAATCCCAGGATTTTCTTCAGCTGCCCGCAGGCAGTCGGCAAGCACGCGCTCTCTCTGAATATTCACTGGCAAATCAGAATCTGCCTTTTCCCGCAATGGATTGAAATTCTTCCAAAACCTTTTGGTCAAGTCAGCAATATCCGGATAATTACCCCGCTGTTCGTGGCGATTCTCATCAAGAGACGCTTCCGTATCAAGATAATCTGCGTCGACCAGGCAGGAGAACAACATCCGGACAAAAAACTGAATCTGAAATCCAAAACGATCGGGATCAATCGAAATACCAAGGTCTTTTGGAAATTCCGGGACGGAAAAAGGAATATCAATATTAGTCGGTTTTTCAACAAGCTTGTTCTTTAACGCCGAGTTCTGAGCGCCGTTCCAATTCCCAAGCCCGGCATGATGACCGGCTATGCAATAAGCCAGGAGCTTGCCCGCCTGCTGATCTTTACTGAATAGCTGTTGAGCGCCGACAAGGGCATGGTTTGGGTGACCTGTATAAAATTCGGCAAATTCATCAACGATGGAATTTGCTTTGCGCAAATATGCCTGCCACTCCTTGCGCCCTTTGCCCAGGTCATGATTTTCCCCGGCAATGCGTGCCCACGCTTCCCCCCCAAAGATTTTTGCAAAGTCGGCAGCCCTTCCGGCAACTTTTTGTAAATGTTCTTCAAGTAACTGCCAGTCCGAGGTGTTGGCAGAATCCGTCGAATGGGCGTAATATTTTTTCATTATTTCTCCCCTTTCCCCATCTCCCTGAAA
>CAZURY010000168.1:0-3948 GCA_964623145.1 uncultured Desulfobulbus sp.
GAAGACGCCGGGATTAACACATGAAAAAAGTACAAATTTGAACTGTTTATGACCGAACACCAATACGACGAATCAAAGATAAAAACCCTGAGTTCTCTTGAGCATATCCGCAAACGGCCCGGCATGTATATCGGCCGCCTGGGTAATGGATCTCATCCGGATGACGGCATTTATATTCTTCTTAAGGAGGTTATCGATAATGCCGTCGACGAATTCATCATGGGCTATGGCAAGCGGGTTGACATTTCACTTGCAGAGGATGGTCATTGCCGAATCAGGGATTACGGCCGGGGCATCCCTCTGGGCAAGGTGGTGGAATGTGTTTCGGTAATCAATACCGGGGCAAAATATAATACCGATGTATTCCAGTTTTCAGTCGGCTTAAATGGTGTCGGTACCAAGGCCGTCAATGCCCTGTCCGAAGAATTTGTTGTCTGCGCCTTTCGGGAGGGACGATTTAAAAAGGCTGTTTTTCAGTATGGTACCCTGATAAGTGAGGAAGAAGGGGAGGCCGGTGAAAAAAACGGCACTCTGATTGAATTTCTTCCTGATAAAGAACTCTTTCCCGGATTCAATTTTGATCCTGAATATGTTGACCAGCGTTTGTGGCGGTATGCCTACCTCAATGCCGGCTTAAGTCTGTATCTCGGTGACCGGAGATATCATTCCGACAAAGGGTTGCTTGATCTGCTGGCCCGCGAACTCGATGGCAAGGAATTGTACCCGGCCATCCACAGCTCTGAAAAGGCCCTTGAATTTGCTTTTACCCATACCGATGATTACGGGGACACGTATTTCTCTTTTGTTAACGGCACCTATACTTCGGAAGGCGGCACCCATCTTTCCGCCTTTCGTGAGGGAATTTTAAAAGGTGTGAATGAATTTTCCGGAAAAAAATTTACCGGCAAGGACGTCCGGGATGGTATTGTCGGCACATTGGCAGTCAAGGTCCAGGAACCGGTTTTTGAATCACAGACAAAGAATAAACTTGGAAATACAGAGGTTCGCGCCTGGATAGTTAATGCAGTGCGTGAGGCGGTGTCTACCCACCTGTACAAGTACCCGGAAACCGCGGACGTGCTGATGGATAAGGTGCAGCGTAACGAGCGCATCCGCAAGGAACTGCAATCGGTGCGTAAGGAGGCCAAGGCCAAGGCCAAAAAAGTTGCCTTTAAAATCCCGCAGCTCAAAGACTGTAAGTATCATCCCAGTCGCAAAAATCCCTCCAGGGAGGGCAGGGAGAATATGGTGTTCATCACTGAAGGTCAGTCTGCGGCCGGTTCCATTGTCTCCTCCCGCGACCCCATGACCCAGGCTGTCTTTTCACTCAAGGGCAAGCCCATGAACGTGTTTGGCCATCGCCTGGATCTCCTGTATAAAAATGATGAAATGTATTCGCTCATGCGGGCGTTGAATGTGGAAAACTCCATTGCAGATCTTCGTTTTGACAAAATTATCCTGGCAACGGATGCCGATGTTGATGGACTGCATATCCGCAACCTGCTGCTCACATTTTTTCTCCATTATTTTGAGCCGTTGATTAAGCTCGGCCATGTATATATCCTGGAAACGCCCATCTTCCGTGTTCGAAACACCAAAAAAACCACCTATTGTTATTCAGACGCGGAAAAGGCCGACGCTATTCGTGAACTCAAGGGACGTGCTTCCGCCAAATCCGTTGAAGTTACCCGTTTCAAGGGACTTGGCGAGATATCGCCACCGGAATTCAAACAATTTATCGGTGCGGACATGCGGATCCGGCAGGTACGTATAGACAGTCTTTCCGAAGTAAGCAGGGTGCTTAAGTTTTATATGGGCAAGAATACCCCTGATCGCAGGCAATACATTATGGACCATCTTATTTTGAGGCCGGCATGATCGAAAGTAGCAAACAGCGCGGCCATGGTAAATTGCACGATCTGTTTGATCGTAATTTCCTGGATTACACCTCCTATGTTATTCGGGAACGGGCAATTCCGGACATTGATGACGGCTTAAAACCCGTGCAGCGCCGTATTCTTCAAACACTGCACAATATGGATGACGGCAGGTTTCACAAGGTGGCCAATGTGGTCGGCGAGACCATGAAGCTCCACCCCCATGGTGACCAATCCATCTTTGCCGCCCTGGTCAACCTTGCCAACAAGGGGTATCTCATTGACCGGCAGGGGAATTTCGGTAACATCTTTACCGGCGACCAGGCATCTGCCGCCCGGTATATCGAATGCAGACTGTCTCCCCTTGCCAGGGAAACGCTTTTTAATAAAGACCTGACCGAATTTGTCGATTCCTATGACGGCCGCATGCTGGAACCGGTTTCTTTACCGGCAAAATTACCGCTTCTCCTCCTGCTTGGGGCCGAAGGTATTGCCGTTGGCATGGCCACCAAGATCATGCCCCATAATTTCTGTGACTTGCTCAAAAGCCAGATCAAGTATCTTAAAGGAAAAAAATTCACCCTCTATCCCGACTTTCCCAAGGGTGGGATTGTCGACGTATCCGAATATGACCACGGCAATGGTCGCTTGCGCTGCCGCGCAAAAATTGAACAAAAAAACGACAAAACCATCACCATTACCGAACTTCCCTACAACCTCACCACTCAGTCCTTGATTGACTCGGTGGAAAAGGCAGCCAAGGCAGGTAAAATTAAAATAACCTCTATCAATGATTACACAGCCGAGGAGGTGGAGGTTGAAATCAAGCTGCCGCGAGGGGTCCATGCCGACGAAACCATAGATGCCCTGTTTGCCTTTACCGATTGCGAGGTAAGCGTATCACCCAATCTGGTTGTTATCAGGGATAACATGCCCTGTATTGTCCAGGTCGAGGATGTTCTTCGCCATAACACCGACAAATTACTCAGCGACCTTGAACAGGAACTCAATATTGAACGAGGCCGTCTCCTGGACCGGTTGCATGCCCGCAAACTTGAACAGATCTTTATAGAAGAGCGGTTGTATAAGCGAATTGAGGAACAGATCTCCTACAAGGCTGTTATTTCCACCATCCGCCAGGCCTTATTCCCCTTTGTTGACGAGCTTATCCGCAAGGTTACCAGGGAAGATATAGAACGCCTCCTGGAAATAAAAATTAAGAGAATTTCCCGCTACGATATCAACAAGCAGCAGAAAGAGATCCGGGCCATTGAAAAGAGTATTGGCGTTATTGAGGAGCACCTCAAGGATATGGTGGCTTTCACCAGGGAATACCTTGAAGCCCTGCTGAAAAAATATGGTAAAAAATTTCCACGCAAGAGCAAGCTCAAAGAATTTGACGAAGTCAATGCCAGGGCTGCGGCCCTGGCAAATATTCATATCGGATATAATCGAGAATCCGGCTTTTTGGGAAGCAAAGTTAAGGTTGAAAATAAGAAAAAAGATCTTGAATTAATCTGCTCTGAATATGATCGCCTCCTGCTTATTTTCAAGGATGGACTGTACAAGGTTATCAGTGTCAGTGATAAAATTTTTGTCGGCAACAGTCTTCTCTATTTAGGGGTGGTCAAAAGAGATCTTGTTTTTAATGTTATCTATCGGGCCGGAGCGGAAAATCTGACCTATTGCAAACGGTTTAAAATGCCGAAATTTATTCTCAACCGGGAATACCGGCTCTTTCCTGCGCATAAACGCTCGATTATACAAATGCTGGCCGTGGGAGAAAAAGACATCCGGGCAAGAATCAGTCTGGTCCCATCATCCCGGGCCAGATACAATTCTCTGGAAATCAAGATGGATGATTACCTTATAAAGAGCGTCTCAGCCAAGGGAAAACGGCTCAGCAACCGGGTTGTGCGCCGGGTAACCAATAGTACCGGCAAGCCGAGCAGGAAGCCTCCTGTGCCTGCCACGCTTCCAGGCATAGCCTCCAGATCACAACTACCCGGCAACCAGCAAAAATCTTTGAATAAAAATATATCCTTGGATAAAAAGAACCACTCTTCTTCAG
>CAZURY010000168.1:4048-5196 GCA_964623145.1 uncultured Desulfobulbus sp.
AGAACTGAAATATCCTGCCGTGAGCCGCCATATCATCAATACCGGACAGCAAGACTGCTTTGATGAGACCGGCAAACGTATTTCCTGTACGGGCAGTGGTCAGGATGCCGAATTTCGCCCTGGCGCGCCTTGGCCGACCCCTCGTTTTTCCGTCATGGAAGAGTGCCTTGTCCAGGATCACCTGACCGGGCTCATCTGGTCGCGTGACGCCAATCCCGGAGAATTTCCCTGTACCTGGCAGGAAGCGCTTCATGCAATCAACCGCCTCAATGATGAGCGCTATTGCGGATATCAGGACTGGCGTCTGCCCAATCGGCGCGAACTGCGCAGTCTCATGGATTATCAGACCAGAAAACCCTCCCTTCCCAGGGATCACCCCTTTCTACATGTTTTTATCCACTGGTACTGGAGCTCCACAACTGCTGTTATTCATCCCGGATATGCCTGGTATCTCCACCTTGAGGGCGCACGCATGTTTTATGGAAAAAAAAGCCAGGAAGCGCTCTTTTGGCCGGTTCGAGGGCTGGGGAATGGTATCCTTGCCGCTACAGGACAAAAACAATGCTATGCCGTTGATGGAAAAATAATTCCCTGTTCGCAAAGTGGCCAGGATGGGGAACGGCAATGCGGAGCTTTCTGGCCATCTCTTCGTTTTTCCATCATTGAAGATAATCTGGTCCGCGATCATCTGACCGGGCTAATCTGGCAGCGACAGGCAACAGTGGAGGCAGGCAGGGTATGTTGGCAGGGGGCGCTTGAAACTGTTAAGGAGCTTAGAGCATCACAGCCGGGCAACTGGCGACTGCCGACAATCAACGAGCTGGAATCCCTGGTCGATGCGGCCTGCCACTCTCCAGCCCTGCCCGCCAATCATCCTTTTGTCGATATGCAGGAGGGTTATTGGTCTTCAACCACGAGCAGTTTTGAAACAGACTGGGCCTGGGTACTCTATATAGAAAAAGGCGCCTGCGGGGTAGGGTACAAACCGGACACAACCTTTTATGCCTGGCCGGTCATGAATGATTAAGGCCTAAATTGAGGGTTTCACCCTATCCGCAACACTTTTAAAAGAAAAGCACTTATAATCATTTAATTTTTTTATTTGCAGGTAAGCGAGCGCAGCGAGACTCCGGGTAAGCGAGCGCAGC